>NZ_JAMOIT010000004.1:0-131737 GCF_023656375.1 Paenarthrobacter sp. TYUT067 | reverse complement strand
CTGGCCATCAAGGACATCTGCGCTGCATCGCCAACAGACTTCATGCCATCGGTCGGGGCGGAGCGGGCACGCGCCGTTTGCGTTTGCGGACCCGGCGTTGTGAGGCCTGCTTTGCTCGTTATTCATGGCGCATAGGGTGCAGAGCGGGCCTCGCAACGGGAGGTGTCCGTGTTGTGAGGCCTGCTTTGCGTTCTAGCCGAGCTTGGGGATCAACACCGGTGTGTTCTTCTTGTAGGCCTCGTACCCCGCTTCGCCGCCCCAGGTCTTGTCCGCCTTCTTCTCCAGCAGGGGGATACCACTGACCCTGGTGAGGAGGAGGGCCACGAAGACCGGTGAGATCATGGCAACCCACTGCCAACCTTGGAGTACAGGGATGGTGACGATCGCAACGCCAATCCAGAGCAGGATTTCGCCAAAGTAGTTCGGGTGCCTGGACTTGGACCACAGCCCAGTGGATATGAACTTGCCCTTGTTGGCGGGGTTGGCCTTGAACCGGCTCTTTTGCAGGTCGGCCACAATTTCGATGGCGAACCCGGCTGCCCACACTAAGAGCCCCACGATGGCCAGCCAGTCCACGGCCACCCGGTTGGTGCTTGTGATGGCCACCCAGGCGGCTGCTGCCGTGAAGACCACCCAGAGTCCCTGCATGGTCCAGACGTTCAGAAAGCGGATGAACGAGGGCTTGATCTCGTCGAATCGATCGTCCTTGCCTGCTTTGTGGATCCGCCGCGACAGGAAGGTGCCCAGGCGGAGTGCCCAAGCGGTCACCATGGCCGCGAGGAGCAGCGAGCGGGCGTCAATTCCGGGTGTGGCAAGCACCAAAAACACTGTGATGGCTACGTAGGTCAGCGAACCGGTGAGGTCGAAGAATTTTTCCGTCTGGGCTTTGAAGGACGGGATGAAGACGATCCATTGAATGATGAAGGCGGCGGCTACTGCTGCCGCAAAGAGTGGAATGCCTGCCAAGACTTGCCCATGCTGGCTTCCTGCCCAAGCGACCAGTGCCCCCAGCAGCACTACCACGGGAAGGGCAATGAGGCCCTTCCTGTCTGAATCCTTCACGGCGTGGTTCCTTTCGCGGTGGGTCCCTCGCGACGAGTCGTGAAGGATTACCTAGCCTGTTTGATGTTCAATCTATTTTGATTACTATATAACCATGCAAAACCATGAGAGTGCTAGCGAAGGCTCGGAACATCCGGTTTCCCTGACCTTGCAGGGCCTTTTCGGCCTCGCGAACGAGACGGAACGTGAGGTAGCCCGGACTCTGGGCCTCAACCTCACCGACTACAGGGCGCTGACCGTCCTTGCTGACTCCGGACCCGTCACCGTTGGAGCACTTGCCGCGGAACTGGGTGCGACAGCGGCCACCACCACAGCGCTGGTCAGCCGCTTGGAATCGCATGGTTACGTTGAACGCATGCGCAGTACCGAGGACCGGCGCCAAGTGCACGTGAACGTTACAGAGGCGGCATCCAGCAAGGTCAAGGATCTGATGCTGCCATTGCTGTCCGCTGCCAGCCGGCAACTGGACGCATTGCCCCAGGACCGCCAGGAAGTCGTCACGGAATTCCTGGACGCCGTCTTGAACCTCATGCAGGATCACTTGCAAGCGATATCAACAGAGGGTGTCCGATGAGAGAATTCACCTCCCCGCCGTTGGTTGACGCCACAGTTCACCGCAATGCCACCGACCTTCTCATGCAACGTTTGCGGACAAGCCCAGGGCATGTCGCGTTCGAAGTCCGCGAGCCCGGTGCTGCCATCACCGATCCGTGGCGGCAGGTAACCACCGAGCAGTTCGTGGATGAGGTTCGCGCCTTGGCCAAGGGCTTCATCGCAGCCGGGATTCAACCGGGTGAGTCGCTGGCCATCATGTCCCCAACCCGTTACGAATGGGCGCTTGCCGACATGGCGGCGTGGTTCGCCGGCGCCGTCGTGGTTCATGTTTATGAAACCTCCGCGGCACCGCAGGTGACAGCGATCCTTGCCGATGCCGACGTCCGGCTCGCCGTGGGGGGCAGCGCCGAACACGCGGCGCTCTTGGAGCAGGGCTTCGCGGGAGCCGGACTGACGGCGTTGGGGATCTGGACCTTTGATGCCCAGCCGGGCGCTGACCTGTCTGACCTGGTGGCGCGTGGCGCGGGCATTCCGGATCACACCGTAGAGGAACGGCGGCTCCTTGCTGACCTTCATAGCGTTGCCACCATCGTGTACACCTCCGGAACAACAGCCGCTCCCAAGGGTGCCCTGATCACGCACGGCAACTTTGTGGGACAGGTACTGAATGTGGCGGCCGCGTACACCGAGGTGGTCCGTGAAGGCGGCAACACCATCATTTTCCTGCCCATGGCGCATGTGCTGGCCCGCGGGCTGCAGCTGATCTGCCTGGCCAACGGCATGCGCATCGCCCACCTGTCCGATCCCCGCGACGTCGTGCCAGCCCTGGGTGCCCTGAAGCCCACGTTCCTGGTGGTGGTCCCGAGGGTCCTCCAGAAGATCCAGGCATCCGCGGCTGCTGCCGCAACGCAGAAACGTCTGGGGCGGGTGTGGTCTGCAGCGCAGCGCACCGCTGTGGAGTGGGGCAGGTTCGCAGAAGCGCACGACGCCGACCCCCGGCTGCGTGCCTCAGCCGGCCTCCGCGTCAGACGCGCCCTGTTCGACCGCCTCTTCTACTCGCGGCTGCGGCAGTTGGTGGGTGGGCGGCTGGACTACCTGCTATCCGGTGCAGGCGCCCTTGACGCCGAACTATCCCTGTTCTTCCGAGGATTAGGGCTTCCTGTGATCGAAGGCTACGGCCTCACCGAAACCACGGCACCGCTGACTGGCAACCTTCCAGGGGCCATCAACTCCGGGTCGGTGGGCGTTCCCATGCCGGGGACCACCGTCCGGCTCTCGGAACAAGGAGAAGTGCTGGCGCGCGGCGTGGGCGTTTTCTCCGGGTATCGCCGCGACGCAGACAACGCGGAAGCCTTCGTTGACGGATTCTTCCGTACAGGCGACCTCGGCGAACTGGACCACTTGGGCCGCCTGACACTGAAGGGTCGCATCAAGGATGTGATCGTTACTGCCGGTGGCAAGACCATCTCACCAGCCATCTGGGAGGGCTATGTAGAAGGTGATCCCTTGGTGGCCCACGCCGTCATGGTGGGGGAGGGCAAGCCCTATCTGGGCGGGCTGGTGCTCCTGGACCCCGAATCAGTGGCCGCATGGGCTGAGCGCGAAGGCATCTCCGATCTGAAGGGCCTCACGATTCCGGACGACGGCGGTGCTGTCCAGATTGACGACGTCCGGCTTCTGGCCGTGATTGGTAAGGCCGTCAGCGCTGCCAATTCCAAAATTGCCCGCTCCGAGCAGGTGCGCCGGTTCGTTTTGTTGCTGACAGACCTCAGTGAGGCCAACGGATTTGTCACTCCCACCATGAAGCTCAAACGGAGTGCTTTCACCAGCCGCGCAGGCCACATTGTGGAAAGCCTCTACAACCAGCCCCGGAGTCGAGCATGAAGCGGTGGTTGCTCGCCTACGCCCTGGCAGCAGTGATCTTCGCCGCGATCGATGTCGTCTGGATCCTCACTGTGGCGCAGCGGCAGTATCAGAGCCAGATGGGGCATCTCCTGGCAGCCAGCCCGCAGCCGGTCGCGGCCGTGCTGTTCTACCTCGTCTTCGTTGCGGGGATAGTGCACTACGGGGTGCGGCCCGGGAGGGCGGACTCGACGCTGCGCCGGCGGATCTTCGCAGGTGCCTTGTTCGGTTTCTTCACCTACGCAACCTGGGCGTTGACGGCGCTCGCTGTCCTCAAGGACTTCCCTGCCCTGGTGGCCTTGACTGACATCGCCTGGGGCGTTGGTGTGTGCGGTGTGGTCACGTGGCTTACGGTGGTGCTGCTTCGACTGATTCCGTGGGGGCGCCCGGCGTCGTAGGCCTTTGCGGTTTGGAGTGTCGGGGGTCGGGTCTAGGCTCGATGTATGGAACACACCACCACCTTGACGCAGCACGTCAACGCACGCCCGGAGAAGGTTTGGGCCGTCATTTCGGACATTCCCGGCTCGGCCGGCACGCTCTCAGGCATCAACTCAATCCAGATGCTCAGTGAAGGCCCCTACGGGGAGGGAACGCGCTGGAAGGAAACCCGGACCATGATGGGTAAGCAGGAGACGGTTGAGATGTGGGTTTCCGAGACTGACCCTCCGCGGAGCACCACGGTCAAGGCAGTTCAGGGCGGTGCGGACTACACCACCCGTTTCAACCTCACCGAGCGCGATGGCGGTACGGATCTGACCCTGACCTTCGGCGCCGAGGTGATCAATCCCTCGCTCATCAGCAAGGTGGGGATGGCCCTGTTCGGGAAGTTAGGGATGAGCATGACCCGTAAGGCTCTCAGCAAGGACCTCGCCGAGATCGCTGCCAAAGCGGAATCGCTCTGATGGCGGTTGCGAAGGTTGCCGCGCCCAAGATTTCGCCGGTGCGCCTGGATGAACTACGCGACGACGACGCCCCGGACTTCCAGCGTGGCGAACGGTACGACGGCGTCAGGCTCACCCGTGTTTCTGCCGACGGAGAGGAACTCAGCGGCGCCGATTTCATAGAGTGCGAGCTGAACGGGGTCTCCTTCAACGAGGCTCAGCTGCGGGGGGCAACGTTCCGCGAGTGCATCTTCTCCGAGCCGTATGCCCCGGTCTTCATGGCTGCGCGAACTTCCTGGCAGGACGTGGAGATCACCAACCCGCGGTGGGGGTCGGCCGAACTCTATGAGGGTAACTGGCGCTCTGTCAGAATCGACGGCGGCAAGCTGGACTATGTGAACCTGCGTGGTTCCAAGCTCATGGACCTTCAGATTTCCGATTGCATCATCAATGAACTTGATCTTGGCGGCTGCACGGGTACGCGGTTGGCCTTGAAGAACTGCACCATCGGAACGCTGGATGTCACGGGCGCCAAGCTGAAGGACGTGGATCTGCGGACCTCGGAGTTCCGCGGAATCAACGGATTGGCCGGACTGGCAGGAGTGGTGATCGACGACTACCAGCTGAGCCTCATGGCACCGCTACTGGCCGGGCATTTGGGAATTCGAGTGCTCTGACGCCGGCAGGGGCCGGTCTCAGCTGATCCGTAACTGAGGACTTCAACTGTTGACCGGCTCCCCGGGCCGTGTAATCTTTATAGAACGAACGGTCGGTATATTATTCCAGGCCGGTCCCTTTCACTTCGCGAAGGATGTTCTCATGGTCGAGGCTTTTCTTGTTGGCGGCGCACGCACGCCTGTAGGTCGCTACGGTGGGGCGCTGTCCTCCGTTCGTCCGGACGATCTCGCCGCGCTGGTGGTCCGGGAAGCGGTGGCGCGTGCCGGCGTCGATCCTGACACCATTGACGAGGTGATCCTCGGTAATGCCAACGGCGCGGGTGAGGAAAACCGAAACGTGGCCCGTATGGCCACCCTCCTCGCCGGACTTCCCCTCCACATTCCCGGCATCACGGTGAACCGCCTCTGTGCCTCGGGCCTCAGCGCCATCATCATGGCCAGCCATATGATCAAGTCCGGAGCTGCGGACATCGTAGTGGCCGGTGGCGTCGAGTCCATGAGCCGCGCACCTTGGGTACAGGAGAAGCCCACCACGGCGTTCGCCAAGCCGGGCCAGATCTTTGACACCTCCATCGGCTGGCGCTTCGCCAACCCGCTGTTCACCAAGGGCGAGCTGTCCCGCGACGGCAAGATGACCTACTCCATGCCGGAAACCGCCGAGGAAGTGGGACGGGTGGACAACATTTCCCGCGAGGACGCTGACGCGTTTGCCGTCCGCTCACACGAACGTGCGCTGGCAGCGATCGCGGGCGGTCGCTTCAAGGATGAGATCGTTCCTGTCACTGTAAAGACCCGTAAGTCGGAAACCGTGGTGGACACCGATGAAGGTCCCCGTTTGGGCACCACCATGGACGTTTTGGCCGGCCTGCGGCCTGTTGTTCCCGGCGGTTCAGTGGTCACGGCAGGTAACTCCTCCACGCTCAACGACGGCGCATCAGCCATCATCGTTGCCTCCGAGGCCGCCATCAAGAAGTTCGGCCTGACACCCCGCGCGCGCATCGTGGACGGCGCATCGGCCGGCTGCGAACCGGAGATCATGGGAATCGGCCCGGTCCCCGCCACCCAGAAGGTTCTGGCACGCACCGGACTAACGGTCGGACAGCTAGGCGCCGTGGAACTGAACGAAGCCTTCGCCACGCAGTCGCTGGCCAGCATGCGTCGGCTCGGCCTGGACCCGGACATCGTTAACAACGACGGCGGTGCCATCAGTTTGGGGCACCCGCTCGGTTCCAGCGGCTCGCGTATCGCGATCACGTTGCTGGGCCGTATGGAGCGGGAGCTCGCCTCAACCACCGGACCTAAGCTCGGGCTGGCGACCATGTGCATCGGCGTCGGGCAGGGTACCGCGATGCTGCTGGAAGGCGTGTAATGGCCTTGGATACGAAAGACTTCACCACCCTCCTGATCGAGGAACGCGAGGACCGCCTCACTGTCTTGCTGAACCGTCCCGAGGTCCGTAATGCGATCGACCAGACCATGGTGGACGAGCTTCACACGGTTTGCGCTGAGCTTGAGCGGAACCCGAAAGTGCTGATCATTGCAGGCACTGAGGGTGTGTTCGCCTCCGGCGCGGACATTGGACAGCTCCGCGAACGCCGCCGGGACGACGCCTTGCAGGGGATCAACTCCACCATCTTTGTGCGCATCGCCAAGCTGCCCATGCCGGTTATTGCGGCTCTGGACGGGTATTGCCTGGGCGGGGGAGCGGAACTCGCCTACGCCGCCGATTTCCGTATTGGCACACCGAGCGTTCGGATCGGCAACCCCGAGACCGGGCTGGGAATCCTCGCGGCCGCCGGGGCCAGTTGGCGGCTGAAGGAGCTTGTGGGTGAGCCGAAAGCCAAGGAAATCCTCCTGGCCGGTGCCGTTCTCCGTGCCGAGGAAGCCCTGCGCATCAGCCTCATCACTGAGATCCACGAGGCTCCCGAACTCATGGATGCAGCACACAAACTGGCGGACCGGATCGGGCGTCAGGACCCTCTAGCTGTGCGGATCACCAAATCGGTCTTCCACGCCCCGGCTGAAGCTCACCCGCTGATCGATACCCTTGCGCAGGGAATCCTCTTTGAATCCCAAGCCAAGTTTGATCGCATGCAGGCCTTCTTGGACAAGAAAACGGCCAAGGCTTCGCAAGACACCGCAGCCGCACCCGACACCGCAACCCACACCGCCGATTCGCAAGACAGGACCCGGAAATGACCCAAACTCCCACCATCCCGCACGTCGTTGGAGTTCTCGGTGGTGGACGGATGGGTGCGGGCATCGCGCACGCTTTCCTCACCAAAGGCGCCAATGTGATCGTTGTAGAACGCGACCACGAGGCAGCAGCCGGAGCCCAGGATCGCGTTGCTGACGCCGTCACCAAGTCAGTCGCCCGCGGGACCCTGAACGAATCTCACGAAAAGGCGATGTCCCGTTTCAGCACTTCCACGGACTACGAATCCTTCATTCATTGCGGCCTCGTGGTGGAGGCAGTGCCGGAGGACTTCGACCTCAAGGTCACAGCGCTGAAGGCCGTAGAGGAACACCTCTCAGCCGACGCCTACCTGGCCTCGAACACGTCCTCGTTGTCGGTGACCGGACTGGCCGACGAACTTCGCCGTCCGGCTAACTTCGTGGGGTTGCACTTCTTCAACCCGGTGCCCGCTTCCACCCTCATTGAGGTGGTTCTGGGCATGAAAACCTCCCCCGAACTCGCTGTGGCGGCCAAAAACTGGACCGAGGCACTCGGCAAGACCGCCGTCGTCGTCAATGACGCCCCGGGTTTCGCCTCGTCCAGGCTGGGCGTCGCGATTGCCCTTGAAGCGATGCGTATGGTGGAAGAGGGAGTGGCATCGGCGGAAGACATCGATGCCGCCATGGTCCTGGGCTATAAGCACCCCACCGGTCCGCTCAAGACCACGGATATTGTTGGCTTGGACGTTCGGTTGGGTATCGCCGAATATTTGCACGCCACGTTGGGCGACCGTTTCGCTCCGCCGCAGATCCTTCGGGACAAAGTGGCGCGCGGGGAGCTTGGCCGGAAGACCGGCAAGGGATTCTTCGACTGGAACCACTAACGGCCGGGCCGGTTAGGCTAACCGGGTGACTTCCATTGAACCCATCACCCTGACCGGCCAGTTCGTAACGCTGGAACCGTTGAGCCAGGAACACCATGACGGACTGGTAGACGCTGCACGCGACGGCGATCTCTGGAAACTTTGGTACACCTCGGTCCCCACACCTGAGGGTATGGCCGCTGAAATCGATCGCCGCCTGGGACTACAGGCAAAGGGATCCATGCTGCCTTTTGCGACGCGATCAAACCTCACAGGCGAGCTGATAGGCATGACGACCTATATGAATATCGACGCCCAAACACCTCGCTTGGAGATCGGATCCACATGGAACGCAGCGTCGGCTCACGGCACTGGCACCAACCCGGATTCCAAGCTGTTGCTACTGCGCCACGCCTTTGAAACCTTGGGCTGCCCCGCCGTGGAATTCCGCACCCACTGGATGAACCAGCAGTCCCGCGAAGCAATCGCCAGGCTCGGCGCCAAGCAGGACGGCGTGCTTCGAAGCCATTCCCGCAGTGCCGATGGAGCCCTCCGCGACACAGTGGTCTTCTCCATCCTCGACCACGAATGGCCAGCTGTTCGCAACGGGCTGGAATTCCGGCTGGCCAAGTACGGCGCATAGCTCGGCATGGTGTCAAGGTCTTTCCCCTGCACACCCTTAGGCGTAATCTTGCCAACACATTGCCCCGGTACACGGCCGAATGGTGGGCGAGCCGCGACTTCCGCACATGCGGGACCGGAGCCCCATCGAGCGGTAAAAAAGGGGATTCACCATGGCAACTCATCAAGGACGACGGCGGCACGCGGCTTTTGCAGGCGGGCTCGCCATTGTGGCACTTTGTTTAGGCTTCGTTGCCAGTCCAGCGACGGCCGCTCCACCGCCACCGGTCGACTACGTTGCGCTCGGGGACTCGTATACGGCGGGGACCGGGGCGGGCGGACTGTATCGGGACGCGGTTTGTTGGCAAAGCGAACCCGGATATGTAGACGTTGTGGCGGCTTCCGGTCGCGTGGATTTGCTGAGCAATTTAGCCTGCCATGGTGCTTTACTGTCCTTTGATCCGCTGAATCCGAGCCCGTTCTACAACGGCGCTCCAACCGTTGTTGAGCAGATTTTCTCTGGCCAGGCTGACCTCCAAAAAGCCGAGCTCGTGAGCATTACGGCCGGCGCCATAGATGCCGGAAGCCTTCTTGCTTTGCAGGCCTGCGCTTCACCGGACACCGCCACGTGCGCGGGCACGGTTGCGGGGATCCGCGCCAACCTCGGCTCTGTTACCACTGCACTTGCGGGTACGTACGGGCTCATCCGTGCGGCGGCTCCCAACGCGACTATTGCCGTGATGGGCTATCCTCGCCTCTTTGATCCGAGCCAGGGTGATCTGGTTATCCCGGGCGTAACCGTTGTCCCTGTCGCTAACCAGGTCATGGCCAATAGTGCCGTTGATGATTTGAACAAGGCCATCGCAGCAGCCGTACAACTCAGCGGGAAGAACGTGGTCTTCGTCGACGTCACCAAGCGCTTCGGTGGACACGCCGTCAACTCCGCAGATCCTTGGATTGTGTTGGTCCCCGTTCCCGTGGCCCCGTTCGATCGCCTTCCGGACGCAAACTTCCATCCAAACGTGGCAGGGCACCAGGCCTATGCCTCAGCACTCATCTCCACGGTGAAACCCGCGCAGCTGGCCAAGCGATAGCCCATTCGTTAGGGGGCGAGCTCTCGGCGGTCATCGAAGGCTATTCCGCCGAGAGCCAATCCCGCGTGCTTTCCCGCGACCGTCTCTCACATCCCGCGTGCTTTCCCGCGACCGTCTCCCACTTCCCGCGTGCTTTCCCGCGACCGTCTCTCACATCCCACCCCATGGCGCCGATGTGCTTAGCTGGCTCCTATGGAAGGGACTACTTCAGCTCACCAGAGCGTCCAGTGGGACGGCGCCGTCAACGCTTGGCGAATCGCGGGGGACATTTACCGTATGGGTCGCCACGAATGGGTCACCGAGTCCGGTTGGCAGCAGATGTACGACGACGGCGTCCGCACCGTGATCGATCTCCGCGCCTCGCGCGAGCGGCGGCAACGCGACACCGACCCCCAGGTGCCTGACGAGGCGAAGGCGCGTATCGCCGTCGTGCATTGCCCGACGGAAGATCCGGACCATCAGGATTTCAGCGAACTTTTCGGCCCGTACCTCAAAGATCCCGCCCAGTATGGCGATTACCTCGAACTGTTCGCGGACAGGATCGCTGCGGTCTTCAAGGCTATTGCCGCCTCGCCCGGCAAAGTGGTGGTTCATTGCTCCGCGGGCAGGGACCGCAGCGGCATGATCGCGGTGATGTTGCAACGATTGGCCGGCGCCGACGATGAGGAGATCATGCACGGATACGTACTTGCAGCGCGGGGTATCAATGAGCGGCATCGTACGCATGGGGCGCCGCACGCCCACGATCCCTACCTGTCCCACAACGACTTGGAGGCGATGCTGACCGATCGTCGGAACAGTCTGCGAGCCTTTCTCGCCACGTTGGACGTCATTGGGTTCCTGAAGGCCAACGGCGTCTCGGACAGGGAGCTGGACGCCGTCCGGGCCAAGCTGGGTGTACCTCCGCTGCTAAAATGGAGAGTTGACTAATTCCGAAACGGACGGACCAGAAATGACTTCCGGCGCCCGCGTCACTATCGTGACGCGAACCAAGAACCGACCCATCTTCCTGGCTCGGGCTTTGGACGACATCTTCGCCCAGACGTTCCAAGACTTCGAGCTGGTGATTGTCAACGACGGCGGGAACCCGGCCGACGTCGACCATCTCACCGCCCAGCGTTCGGAAGCCGAACGGTCCCGCATTACCACTCTTCACCACGCTGAATCGGCTGGCATGGAGGGGGCATCGAACGCCGGACTCAAGGCCGGTTCCGGCGAATTCGTGGTGATTCATGACGACGACGACTTCTGGGCTCCCGAGTTCCTGGCCCGGACAGTGGCTTACCTCGACGATCCCGCGCACGCTGCCGAAAGCGGCGTAATGGTGCGGACGGAAATTGTCATTGAAGAGCTTGTTAACGGCAAGATCGAGCCCATTCGCCGTGAGATCTTCTGGGCTGACATGCGGCAGATAACGCTGGCAGACATGCTCAAGATCAACCGTGCGGTCCCCATTTCTTTCCTGTACCGGCGAAACCTTCACGATCATGTGGGCTACTACAACGAGAACCTGCCGGTGGTGGGGGACTGGGAATTCCACCTCCGCGTCCTGAGCCACTCGCGCATCGGATTTCTCGACGGCGAACCGCTCGCCTTCTGGTCGCAGCGGCCCCAATCCGATGGTCATCACAGCAACAGCATCTTCGCGAAGGTTGCCGAACACGCCCAATACGATGCCTTGGTCCGTGACGACTACCTCCGCGACCAGGCCGCGCAGGGCGGACTTGGAGCCATGTTGTACCTGACTCGGGTGCTGTCAGAGCAGGAGGAACTCATCGTTACCCAGCAGCGCCGCTTGGATGAGTCCGCAGCCAAACTCGATCACATTCTGGAACGCCTCGAAGCGCTGAACCAGACCGTGGTGGTGCGGACCAGTGTGGGTGAGTTCCTGAAGAAGCCCATGCTGTTGGTGAGGAAGATGCTCCGCCGGAGCTAAACGGTCATGCAAGCGTTCTTCGCTCGATGTGTTATGTGAGCCTCGACTATCGACTGTGCTGTGCCTGAGGCCCTATGATCTCGGAAGGGCTGCTGATGAAGCGGCCCTTTCGTTCGCATAAATATGGGGGACCCATGAGGGGTTATTCTCGCGGCCGTTTTCGGCTCGCACTCACACTCTTAGCAGCACTCATTTTGGGTACATTCCCCGTCGGGCTCGCATCCCCAGCTTCAGCCGCGCCCGCGGGGAGCATTTCCGGAACTGTCGCGGTGCCCGCCGGTGTGGATGTTACCGCGGTCTACATCTATGCCGAAGGCGGTCCGACCTCTGCGAGCGCTCGGCCGAATGCCAGCGGTCAGTTTACTGTCTCAGGACTAGCAGCGGGCGAGTATCGGCTGCGCTTCGTGAATTTTGCCTACGATCATCTGGTCATCCATTCCTACTACGGTAGTTTCAAATTTGCTGACGCAACAAAGATCGCGGTGGCACAGGGTGCGGCGGTCACGGGAATCAATCACACGATGACCCCAGGTGGAAGAATCAAGGGAAGAGTGGCGATGCCGGCAGGTACCAATGCCGGAAATGTCTTTGTACATGCCCGGGTTCACAACGACTATCAAGCAGACAGCGATTGGTCATATCCCTCCGACGGCGAGGGTAACTTCGAGCTTGGTCCTCTGGCCCCTGGTGAATATGTTGTCTCGTTTACGCAAGCTTTCGGCTCCGAACCTTTTATAGAGACGCACTATCCGGGAGTCCCTAACGGAGACTTGGCCACAAAGGTAAAGGTTGTTGATGGGCAGACAACTACCGGCATAAATCAGGTCTTGAGGAAGTCCGCATTGATTTCAGGGACCCTATCGAGCCCTGTACCGTTCGGCGGCACCGTTTTCGCAAAGCCGATCGGTGACCTCGGAAAGATGGCAGGATACGCAGCCGTTAAAGGTGGCTCTTACACCATCGGAGGACTTGAGGCGGGGACCTACAAACTTGAATTCCGTTCCGAGGAGGCCACTTTTGCGTCCATGTGGCACGGCGGTGTTGCCGGACCGGCTGCATCACCATCCGTAACTGTTGGGAATGCGCAGCATCTCAGTGGACTATCGGACACAGCAGTAAAAGGGGCAACGATCAGGGGCTTTACGGCAGGTGACGTCAACTATCAAAGTGTGGACGTGGTCAACCTTGACGGCTCGCTCGCAGAATACGTCAACACGGTCAGGTTGCTCAAACCGGAGGAATACGCGGTCAGCGGGCTGTTTCCGGGGACTTACAAGGTCCAATTTAATCGCTACACCCATGACACTTACCGGACGGCTCAGGAAGGGCAGTATTACAATGCTGTGCCCGAAAGTGCCGGTCTGGGAAGTGCCGCCGCAATTACTGTTGCTCCGGGTCAAACCGTCTCGAATATTAACCAAGTGAGACGCGTCGGAGGAACCCTGACGGGCAAACTTATGGGTGCCAACGGCACGCCTTTGAAGGATGCATCAGTTCGGGTTTACAGCAAGGATGGTCTTCTGGTCGCCCGTCGCGGGACAACGGCAGCTGATGGGGCATTCAAAGTGACCGGGCTCAGTACAGGGCTCTATTTCGTGTCGGCTACACCTGCCGGTGAGTCGGGCCCCATCTACTCCGGCAATGTTCTCACGGAGGTCAATGCCCGGTCCGTTTCCGCGTTCGCAGGGCAAAACACCGACGTCGGAGCATTGAGCTACGCCACCGCTTCGCAGGGCGTCCAGGGCTTTGATGATGTCCCGATCGGCGCACAGTTTGAGAATGAAATGCAGTGGTTGGCTGACAAACAGATATCCACGGGGTGGGAGTCCAACGGGACGAGGATTTATAAGCCGCTAACTCCTGTCAACCGTGATGCCATGGCGGCGTTTATGTACCGGTTGTCGGGCAAACCCGACTTCACGGCACCCAACGTTTCCCCTTTCAAAGACCTGCCGGTGACGGCGCAGTTCTACAAAGAGATCACGTGGCTTGCCGACAAGGGGATTTCTACCGGCTGGGAAGAGGCTGACAAGACCAGGACCTACCGGCCGTTGCAGCCCGTGAATCGTGACGCCATGGCGGCGTTCATGTACCGCTTGGCTGGTGAGCCTGAGTTCACGCCGCCGGCGGAGTCGCCGTTCATCGATGTGTCCGTTGAATCCGAGTTTTACAAGGAGATCACCTGGCTCGCGGCTCAGGGCATCTCCACGGGTTGGGCTGAACAGGGAACCACCAGGTCGTTCAAGCCTTTGCTGCCCGTGAACCGTGATGCCATGGCAGCATTCATGTTCCGCTACAACACCAAGTTCGGTCCCTCGTAGCCATACTGCGTGTGCCAGCAATGCGAAGGGTCGGT
Source organism: Paenarthrobacter sp. TYUT067 (assembly GCF_023656375.1). Classification (NCBI taxonomy): domain Bacteria; kingdom Bacillati; phylum Actinomycetota; class Actinomycetes; order Micrococcales; family Micrococcaceae; genus Paenarthrobacter; species Paenarthrobacter sp. TYUT067. The sequence continues at coordinate 117,615 of NZ_JAMOIT010000004.1, read as the reverse complement.
CTCCCGCTATGGAGGCCGGCCCTTCGCCGTATCCGGGGCGAGCATAAGAAATTCCTGCTGTACTCCACCGGGCATTCATGTACCCTGTATATATTACCGAACGGCCGGTCAGTAATGTTGGCTCCAGTCAGCAATGACCGTGCCGATTTCACGTGCCTTGGAAGGACCCGTCGACGATGACCACTACCGCAGTCGCCCCGGAAACCACAGCCGTTGCAACCGTTCCCAGCTACGTCCAGGATGCCTGGTGGACGCCGGCACCCGATGCCAAGAGAGTCCCGGTCCGTGATGCCAGCACCGGAGAGGTCCTGGCCAACGTCAGCACCGACGGACTGGACCTTGCCGCCGTCGTCAATCACGGCCGCACCACCGGCCAAACGGAACTTGGCAAGCTGACGTTCCACCAGCGCGCGCTCAAGCTCAAAGAGCTGGCCATGTACCTCAACGGCCGTCGCGAAGAGCTCCATGAATCCTCTTCGCAGAGCGGTGCCACCAAGATCGACAACATGATCGACATTGACGGCGGCATTGGTGTGCTCTTCACTTTTGGCTCAAAGGGCCGCCGCGAACTGCCCAACTCGCAGGTTGTGGTGGATGGTCCCATGGAGACGCTGTCCAAGGACGGATCGTTCGTCGCCGAGCACATCTACACCCGGATTCCCGGCGTCGCGGTGCAGATCAACGCGTTCAACTTCCCGGTCTGGGGCATGCTGGAGAAGTTCGCTCCCGCGTTCCTTGCCGGCGTCCCCACCATCGTGAAGCCGGCAACGCCCACGGGCTACGTTGCAGCCGCAGCCGTCAAAGCAATCGTCGAGTCCGGCATTCTTCCGGCAGGTTCACTCCAGTTGATTTCCGGTTCCGCCCGCACCATCCTGGACGAGCTCGATTACCGCGACCTCGTGTCCTTCACCGGCTCGGCCTCCACTGCCAACTCCCTGAAGGGCCACAAGAACGTGGTCCAGGGCGGCGTCCGTTTCACGTCCGAAACTGACTCCCTGAACGCCGCAATCCTCGGCCCCGACGCCGTTCCGGGCACACCCGAGTTCGACGCTTTCATCAAAGCGGTGGTCACCGAGATGACAGTCAAGGCGGGCCAAAAGTGCACGGCCATCCGCCGCGTCATCGTCCCGCAGTCACTGACCGCCGAGGTCGCCGCCGCCGTCGGCGCCCGCATCAACGAGCGCGTGGTCCTCGGAGACCCGCGCGCGGAGGGCGTCACCATGGGCGCCTTGGCATCCCTGGAACAGCTCGCGGATGTCCGCGCCGCCGTTCAATCAATGCTCGACGCCGGTGGTGAGCTGGCGTACGGATCTCTCGATTCGCCGTCGGTCACCTCCGTGGGCGGCACCGTAGGCGTGGTGGAAGACGGCGCATTCATGTCGCCGGTGCTCCTGAGCTGGGCAGACGCCGAAGCCGAAGAGGTGCACTCGTTGGAGGCGTTCGGGCCGGTTTCCTCAGTGATTGGGTACTCGGACCTCACCGATGCCATCCGCTTGGCAGCCCGCGGCTCAGGCTCGTTGGTGGCCTCGGTCTGCACCAACGATCCCGCTGTTGCTCGGGAGCTGGTGCTCGGCATCGCTGCCCACCACGGACGCGTCCACATGCTCAACCGTGAAGACGCCCGGTCATCCACGGGCCACGGATCCCCGGTCCCGCACTTGGTCCACGGCGGCCCCGGGCGTGCCGGCGGCGGTGAGGAGCTTGGCGGTATCCGCTCCGTCATGCACCACATGCAGCGCACAGCCATTCAGGGATCACCGAACATGCTGACCGCAGTTACCGGTCTTTGGCACACCGGCGCTGACCGGAACTTCACCGTGGAGACCGAAGGCGAGCACCCCTTCCGGAAGCACCTGTCCACGTTGCGGATCGGTGACGCCGTGCGTTCGGAACTCCGTGAGGTCACTCTCGAAGACATCACTGCCTTCGCCAACTCCACTGGTGACACGTTTTACGCGCACACCAACCAGGAAGCCGCAGAAGCCAACCCGTTCTTCCCCGGCATCGTGGCCCACGGCTACCTGCTGCTGAGCTGGGCTGCCGGACTCTTCGTTGAGCCCGCTCCGGGTCCCGTGCTGGCCAACTATGGCCTGGAGAACCTTCGCTTCATCACCCCTGTTGCCGCCGGCGACTCCATTCGGGTCACGCTGACAGCCAAGAAGATCACGCCTCGCGAGACCGACGAATACGGAGAGGTAGCCTGGGACGCCGTCCTGACCAACCAGAACGACGAAATTGTGGCCACCTACGATGTCCTGACCCTCGTGGAGAAGTAACCCTCTCGCACATCCCTCGGGTTTGGCCGGGACGCTCTAGCAGCAACGACAAAACGCCTTTCCGCTTCAATGCGGAAAGGCGTTTCGTCGTTCCGGAGGAGGGCGGCCGATACGAATTTCACGACGACGGCGGCACAGGGCATCGTCACGCCCGCCACCGTGGGATGTGAGAGAGGGATGGCCGAGAGGCGGCGGGATGTGAGAGAGGGATGGCGGGGAGGGGGTGGGATGTGAGAGAGCGTCAGGCGGCCGTGTGGAGGCCGTCGAAGGCCATGGTGATCACGTCGTCGGCGAGCTTTTCCGGGGACAGCGAGCCGCCGGGCTTGTACCACTCCACGATCGAGTTGATGGTGCCGAACAGCAGGCGTGTGACGGTGCGCGGATCAATGTCCTGGCGCAGGGAGCCGTCTTCCCGGGCAGCGGCAATCAGCTCGGCCACTTTGTGGTCGAAGGCGCGGCGGCGTTCCAGGGCGTTGCGCTCGATCTCCGTGTTGCCCCTCAAACGCAGGAGCAGGGTCACGAACGGCAACCGGTCCACCAGCACGGCAATGGTCTGGCGAAGCACGAACTCCAGCCGCGCATCAGCAGGCCCGGATGTAGCGGACGGCTCCTCCAGGATGGCTTCCAGGCCACCCAACGCGTGGTCCAGGGCGAGCTTCAGCAGATCGCCCTTGGACGGCACGTGGTGGTAAATGGCTGACTTTGAGATCCCGAGGTTCTCAGCCAGGATGCCCATGGACGTTGCGTCGTACCCGTGGCGGTTGAAGACGTCGACGGCGATGCGGAGCACCGACTGCTGGTCATAACCGGGCCGTCCGCGCTTGGTGGTGGTCTCAGTAGGCATGCTGGCATTTTCTCACGATCTCAGTGGTGGAAGGTGCTCAGCCCTTGGGTCGCATGTCGTAGATCCGGCGAAGCTTGCCGTTGGACCGTTCCAGGGAACCGGGCTCTACAACGTCTACTACGCAAGATGACCCAACGTGAATCTTGATCTGCTCGCGCAAGGTGTGTGCCGCCGTCGTGCCTGCCTCGGACGGGACGTTCTCGCGGCGCTCGATCTTGACGGTCAGCGAATCCATGCGCTTGCCTTCGGGGCGGGTGATTTCCAGCTGGAAGTGCGGGCTGAGCTCCGGGATGCGGAGCGCGATTTCCTCGATCTGTGACGGGAACAGGTTCACGCCGCGAAGGATGATCATGTCGTCGCTGCGGCCGGTGATGCGGCCCATGCGGCGGTGCGCGGGACGTGCGGTTCCGGGGAGCAGGCGGGTGAGGTCCTTGGTGCGGTAGCGGATGATCGGAAGCGCTTCCTTGGTGAGGGAAGTGAAGACGAGCTCGCCGGGTTCGCCGTCGGCCAGGACTGTGGAGTGGTCGAACGGATCGATGATTTCCGGGCGGAAGTGATCCTCCCAGATGTGGCAGCCGTCCTGCGTCTCAACAGCTTCGCCGGCCACGCCAGGGCCCATGACTTCGGAGAGCCCGTAGATGTCCGAGGCCTTGATGTTCATGGTGGTTTCCAGCTCGTGGCGCATCTCTTCAGTCCACGGTTCGGCGCCCAGAACGGCGTACTTGAGCGACGTTGACGTGGGGTCGATGCCTTGGTGCAGCATGGCATCGGCGATGGTCAGCAGGTATGTGGGTGTGGCCAGGATGGCGTCCGGCTTGAAGTCCTGGATGAGCTGGATCTGGCGTTCGGTCTGGCCTCCGGAGATGGGAATGACGGTGCAGCCGAGCGCTTCAGCGCCTGCGTGCGCGCCGAGGCCGCCGGTGAACAGGCCGTAGCCGTAGGCATTGTGGACCTTCATGCCGGGGCGGACACCGGAGGCGCGGAAGGAACGGGCCACCAGGGTTGCCCAGTTGGCGAGGTCGTTCTTGGTGTAGCCAACAACGGTGGGCCGGCCGGTGGTTCCGGAGCTGGCGTGGATGCGTGCCACTTGGTCCTGCGGGACGGCGAACATGCCAAAGGGGTACTCCAGGCGGAGGTCTTCCTTGGTGGTGTACGGGAATTTTCCAAGGTCGCTGAGCTCGCGGAGGTCCGAGGGGTGCACGCCGGCCTCATCGAACTTCCGTTTGTACAGCGGCACGCGATCGTAGGCGTACGCCACCGTGTGCTGGAGGCGCGTGAGCTGCAGGGCCTCGAGTTCGTCGCGGGAGATGGTTTCTTCACGGTCCAGCACGGCGTCGGCCTCCTTGGAAGAGGAAGCTGCGGGTGCGGCCACGGTGTTCTGCGTCATGGGATTCCTACTTCTTGGAGATGGTGCGGCTGCGGCCACGGAACTCAGCAATGAGTTCTCCGGGCTCGGTGTCGGGGGCGGCGTCGGCGTTGGTCGCGTAGATCTGGATGTCGTAGAGGCCGCTTCGGCCGGTGCTCGCACGGCGGTTGGCGACGGCGGTGATCACCTGGCCTTGGAACGCGGGCTTGATGAAGTTGATGTCGACGCCGGACGCCACCGTGATGTTGGCGGCTTGCTTGGGCGTGGGGTTGGCCGGGTTGCAGGCCAGGGCGAAGGCTGTGTCACCGAAGGCGAAGATCATTCCGCCGTGGGCCATGCCGAATCCGTTGAGCATTTCCTGACGGAGGTGCATGCGGATGGTGGCGTGGCCGTCGTCGAGTTTGAGGACCTCAATGCCCATCCATTCAGACGCGTAGTCGTTCGTCAGGATGTGGTGCTGTGCACCGGAGAGGGTTGTTTCAACCATGCGTCATTGCCTCCAGCTTTATTTACCGAATGTTCATTAGGTAATCCCAGATCGCGCCACGTGTCAAGGCTGGACCACGAATCGCCTGCACCTAGTAGCCTCGGAAGCATGCCCGAAATTGAGCTTCCCATCACCACCGATCGACTCATCCTGCGGCGCTTTGAGGCTGAGGACCTTGAGCGGTTCCATGGATACCAGTCCCTTCCCCAAACTGCGAGGTTCCTCCTACGTAACGAGCTGAGCAAAACCAAGTCCATGGAAGTCCTTGGCCGCTACGCGAACTTCGAGTTCCAGCAGGAAGGGGACTGGGTGTGTCTGGCCATCGAGCGCCAGGACCATCCGGGTCTGATGGGCGAGGTTGTGCTGAAGTGGCTTGAAGGAACCGGGCAAGCTGAGCTGGGCTGGATCCTCCACCCTGATGCCCAGGGCCACGGAATCGCCACTGAGGCAGCGGAGGCCGTGCTAAGGCTGGCTTTTGAGAAACTGTCATTCCACCGCGTGGATGCCAAGCTGGATGCCCTCAATGAAGGATCTGCCGGCGTCGCCAAACGCCTGGGTATGCGGCTTGAAGCAACTCTGGTGGACAACTGGCACTACAAGGGCAAGTGGGCCACGGAGAACATCTACGCGATCCTGGACTCCGAATGGCGCACCCGGCACCACCCTTGGACGCGGACCATCAGCTGACGGGCCAGGTCTTGTGGTGCTTCAGTTGTTCGGTCAACTGCGCCTCAGGCAGCGGACGGCTGAAATAGTATCCCTGGCCGCTGGTGCAACCGATGCTCAGCAGATACTCCGCTTGCTCAGCGCTTTCGATGCCTTCCCACACTGCCGCCAGTCCGCAGGCGCGGATCAATTGCAGGACAGCAGCCAGGAGAGCCGGTTGCGCGGGGTCGCTGCCCAAGGCCGAAAGGAGCGTCCGGTCCACTTTGACCGTGTCCACGGGCAGTTGGCGCAAGTAACTGATGGAGGAGTAGCCCGTGCCGAAGTCGTCGATTTCCAACCCCACTCCGAGGCGCCGGAGGCTGTTGAGCGTGTAACGGTCCAGGTCGTTGCCTTGAATAACAGCACTTTCGGTCAGCTCCAGGACCAGCAGCGACGGGTCCAGTCCGGCTGAAGAGAGGGCCTCGCGTACGTCCTCAATGAACTCCAGCCGCTGCAGGTCCGCCGCTGAAACATTGATGCGCATGCTGAAGTCGTGGGCCGAGGTCAGGGGGTCGCTGCGCCATTGTTTCAACTGCTCGACGGCGGTGCGGAGCACCCACCCGCCCAGATCGGAAATCATGCCCGTTTCCTCGGCAATGGGGATGAACTCGTCGGGCATGATGATCCCACGGGTGGGGTGGTTCCACCGGACCAAGGCTTCCACGCCCTCAATCCCGCGGGTGTCCAGCCTGATGATCGGCTGGTAATAGAGCACCAACTGAGAACCGGCGATCGCCTCTTTGAGTTCGCCCACCATCTGATTCCGCATTTGCCGGGCAAGCAGCATGTCAGGTTCGAACACCTTGAGCTTGCCGCGTCCGTTGGCCTTGGACTCGTACATGGCAATGTCCGCTTCCATCATGAGTTCCTCCGCACGATGGCCAGGATCGGCCATTCGAAGACCCATGCTGACCCCGCAGCGAAGGTGTTGGCCCTCAATCTCCATCACATCCGCCACAGCGGTGAGGATACGGCTGCCGATGGCGCTGGCCTCCGAAGGCGTCACGCCGGGAAGCAGGACAGCGAACTCGTCGCCGCCCATGCGCGCCACCATGTCCTGTTCGCGAACCGCGCCGCTGATACGCGTGGCTACTGTTTCCAGGACCTTGTCACCGATGGTGTGCCCCAGGGAATCGTTGATGGCTTTGAACCCGTCCATGTCCAGCAACAGGATTGCGGGCCGTTGGTTGCCCAGCACGCCATGAGCCTGGGCCTCGCTCAGGGCGTTGGCGAAAGCGGAGCGGTTGCTCAAGCCTGTCAGGGGATCGGTCATTGCCATCTGCTGCATTGCCAGATGGGCTTCATTGAGCTGCCGTGTGCGGGCCTGCACCCTTTGCTCGAGTTCTTCGTAGACGATCTGCAGGTCTTCGGCCAAGAGGTTGGTCCCCATGATCACGGCGTCAATTTCGTCCCGGGCATCGGATACTTCAATCCTGGTGTGCAGGTCACCCGCGGCCAACCTCACAATGCCCTCAAGAAGTAGCCCCAAGCGGGGGTCGTTCGCGGAGTACGATTCTGCGTCAGGCATGATCACTCCCCGTGTGGCCCGCCCCGGCGACTGACACTTTGCCGAAGGTGTTCGCGGACGGCTGCGCTGCGCTCCGGCAAGGCGGCCTGTTCGAAGAGTATGGCTGCTTCTTCGAATGCCGTGAGGCTTTCTTCAAGTCGTTGTGATTCCAGCAAAGTCCGCCCAAAAAGAAAATGCGCTTCGGCGGATGTTTGCGTAGCCAAAATAGAGGAGCGGGCACACAGCGGTTCCAGGATGGCCAAAGCTTCATGCATATCACCGGCCAGGTAATTCCAATGAGCGCGGACCAAGGACATTTCCAGGTGGTCCCGCTCGGATCCACCCACAATGTCGGTAGCCAGTTCTGCCCGCTCAATGCAGCGAAGTGTGGCCGCGTCACCGAGTTTTGCCTGCAGGCGCATTTCGGCTGAAGCGCGGTTGAAACGTGCCCACAAATCAACATCTTTGGACGGTGAAAGCCTTTCGGCGGCCAGATCGTGGTACCGGCCCCCATCCGCTACCCGATCCGCCAGAAAAGCAACGTTACCGATCACCCAATAACCCTTGCCCGCTGTGTCTTCATCAACGTCGTCGGTAATCAAGGTCTCCAGGACAAGACATTCCCGCCATGCATCATCCAGCAGCCGGCTCTCCGCCAAGGCCGCGATCAGGGCGCGCTGGGCCAGGACCTGGACGTAGAGGAGATCGGGGTCCGCGGCAGCGAGTTTTGCCGCGTCTGCTGCCACGGTTGCAGCTTCGGCAAGCCGGCCTAGGCCTTGCAACCCGATGGCCACCATCGTTCCAGCCTTGGCCCCGAGCTCGGGGGAGGTAGCGGTAAGACTGTGCTCATTCAGTGTGATGGCCAGTGCCAGATATTCTTCGATGCTTCCTTGATCGCGTAGGCACTCCGCCTGCAAGTAGCGCATGTTCCACCAAGCGGTTTCGTCGCCGGCGTCGCGGGCCAGTTCGGCAGCCTCTGCAGCCAGACTGAAGGCCTCGTCAAAGTCCCGCACCTTCCATTTGGCGCGTGCATTGAGTCCGGCAACAAGGTGGGGGGCCAGGTGTGGACTTTGCATATGCCCATTATCCATGTCATTGCGGAAGAAAAGCTCGTATAGTTTGCCCCGTGACTTTATTCAAGTCACGGTCAACAAATTCGCATCAGTACGAAAGGGCATAGCGGATGAAAAAATTTGCGGCAACCCTGCTCATGGCGGCGGTTCTGGCAGTCACCGGTTTCGCTGCCCCGGCCAATGCCGAGCCTACGCAGGACAGCACGGCAATTGGCTGGTGGCCGAACAGCACCACCACAGGTAAGACGAACACCACCAGCATCGGTTGGTGGCCGAACTAAACATTGGGGGAGCGCCTCTCAAGGCCTCATTAGCTGAATTGATGCCCCGGGCTGCTGCCCGGGGCATCAGTTTTGTTTCGCCGGATGTCGACTATTAGTGACGGGGCCCAAATCTTTTGGGCCCCGCGTTGACTCGGATGTCACAGCCGCTGGCTCGCAATTCACAACTACGGCCCGCCCACCGGCAACTCCACCGACACCGTGGTCCCGGACCCAAGGATGGAGTCGAAGGCCATACGTCCCATGTGACGGCTGATGATGTCATTGGCGATTGCCAGCCCCAGTCCGCTCCCCGGCACTGCCGCTGAGGTGGCGTTGGAAGCGCGGTAGAACCTGGTCAGGATGTGGGGGAGGTCGTGCTCAGGGATGCCAAGGCCGTTGTCCGCTATCCGGACGAGGGCTGCGGGGCCGCCATCCTCGAACGCGGACATGGCGCTGGTGATGCCAACGCGGCCGCCCTCGGGGGTGAACTTGATGGCGTTGGCCACGATGTTCGTGAACACCTGTTCCAGCTTGGCTTCGTCTGCCGTGACCTCAATGTCCTCGGCGGCCTCCGTGAAGGACACGGAAACGTGGCGGGATTCGGCCAGGGGACGGAGCGTTGCCACCACCACTTGGAGGAGTTTGTCTATATCAACCGGTTTGAGGTCCAAGTTGCTGCCGTCCTGCATGGAGACGGTGAGCATGTCCTCAATGAGCCTGCGCAGGCGGTTTGAGTTCCGGGCAATGACTTCCAGCATTTTCCTGATGCCGTCGGGAACCGGGCCGCCGGAACCGTCCTGGATCATGTCCAAGTAGGCGGTGATGGACGTCAGGGGCGTCCGCAGTTCATGGTTTACGGTGGCCAGGAAGTCAGTCTTGGCCTTATCGAGCTGCCTTAGCTGGTGCAGGACGCGCTGTTGGGCGCTGATGAGGTGGCCTTGGATGAGCCCGTGGGCTACGTTTCCGGCGACGTGCTGCATCAAGGCGATTTCCGGGCGGGTCCAGTCGTGCCGCTCCTTCACCGTGGACAAGAGGATGATTCCCATGGCGGAGGCGCCTTCGCCCACGGGGAGCAGCACAGTGGAGACCGGCTTGAGCTCTCCGGACCATCCCCTCAGTGCCTTTGCGATTTCCGAGTCGGGGAATTCGCGGTGGTCCTCCACAGCCAGGACATCGGCGTCGGACCATAGCTTGTTGGCCGTCTGGGTGATGATGTCCCCGCTCTCGCCTAACTTGGCGGGCAGGAGCGGCAGACCGGGCCGGTTCCATTGTGCCCGGATACTGGGTACCCGTTCATCACGGAAAGTGGCGAACCAGACGTGGTCCACGTCCAAGGCCTCACCAAATCCTCGAACCACGTGCTCTGCGATGAGTTGCGGATCGTTGGTCTGCCGGATTGCCGAAGAGACGTTGCGGAGGCTTTCCCGCAGCGCTTCGACTTCGCCCCGGGAACGTGAGCGTTCCCGTGCCCGGCCAATCAGGGTCTCCACCCGGTGGACCAGTTCCCCTGGACGCGGGGGGTTGATGACGTAGTCCGCTACGCGCCAGGACTCCACTTCTTCAAGGTCCACGGACTCCTGCTCATCAAGAAGGAGCAGCACGGGAGCTCCAAGGATGCCCAGTCCATGAGCGAGAGCGTTCTCCGCCACCACCACCGAGGGGTGTTGCTGTTGAAGGTGGTGGGCCATGGACGCAGAATCCTTGGCAGAAAAAACCTGGAAACCCGCGGCGTGTAGCGCGGATGTAGTGGCCGCCATGCGGTCATGGTTGGAGTCCGCTACGACTGCCGAACGCGAGGCATGCTGTTCCCCGGCAACGGTCTCGCCCACTGAGCCCCTTCCGTTCCACCACTGGTGCGCATTATTTCAGGATTTGGCAACACACTATCAGCGGCATCGCGGCCAGCGGCCGCCCAACCGGAAATGAGCTTTTGAGTCGCGGGTCACACCTTTACTTTGGCTCCGGGATTAGACAGCCTTGAGGGAATGAGCGAGGGGCGATCCATTCCGGGTTTCCCTGCAGCTGCCTTGAATTTGCGAGGAGAATTGTGGACCACCCAGCTACACCGCAAGACCACCAGGAAGTGATGTTCGAATTGGAGCTCGAACAGCCAGGGATACTGCGCCTGACATGGCCGCGTGGCGCCCGGATCCAGGAACGGGACGCGCAGAGGGCCATGGACAAGGTCAACGAACTCTGCGGAACGGACAGGCACCCCATGATTGTTGACATGGCAACAACGGACGATGTCACCAGGGGTGCCCGATCAGTTTTTGCCAAACCCTGCCAGGCGTCCCGGATCGCTCTCTGGGGTTCATCCCCGGTGGACAGGGTTATTGCCAATTTCTTCCTGGGCATCATGAAGCCGCCATGCCCTACCAAGTTCTTCACGTCCGAAACAGAAGCGTTGGAGTGGCTGGTGGAGGCGTAGCGCCCCATATATTTGGAGCATGATCTCCGCTCTCCGAAAGTACCTGCTGATACCCCGGCTCATCAGGCTTTCCTCGGCCGCCCCCAAGGATCCGCTCACGGCCTGGGACCAGTATTGGGGCAGAATCCGTTCCACCGGTGCCGCCGGCGATGTCCTGTGGGACTCGGGAAGCGCTCATGAATTGAACAGCTATCTTCCCCACCTGCAGCTGTTGGATCCTACGATCCCCATAGTGGATGTTGGGTGCGGGAACGGCAGTTTCACCCGGCTACTGGCCCAGCATTTCCCGCACGCATTGGGGCTCGACTACTCCGCCAACGCAGTGGACCGCGCACGGCAGGAAGCAGCAGGAATCACGACGGCGTCGTTCGCCGTGTGCGACATGACGGCACCTGACGCTGCGCAGACGGTGGGAAAGGCCCTTGAAGCTGCGGGCTGGACGGGAAACGCAAACGTGTTCATCCGAGGTGTTCTGCACGTACTGGACCGCAATGGCCAAGCCGCTTTGGCCGCAAACCTGCTGCCCGTCGTCGGGGCCCGCGGTGGCGTTTTCCTGGCCGAGACCAACTTCCCGGGCACCCCCGTGGACTATGTCAGCCACCTCGGGGCCACACGGAAATTCATTCCGGCTCCGCTTGAGGGAGCCATCCGGGGACTGCCTATGCCTGGCCGCTTCGGTGCTACGCAACGGGCAAAGGCCTTCCCGACGGCGGATTGGAACCTCGTGCGGGACGGTTCAGCGAGCATCGAGACACGCCCGTTGAGCAACCCAACGTCTCCGGATCTCATCCCTGGCTACTACGCACTGCTCAGGGCGCACCAAAGCTGAGGTTAGCGCAGCTGATGCCCCCGGACAGGCTTCATGAGGGCATCAGCTGTACTAAAACTCTTACTTGAGTCCGGCCCCGGGGAGCAGCTCTGTGGCACCGAGGGAATCGGCGATGAACGCGTAATCCCAAGCCCGCTCGCGCCACTGAACGTACCGGCCCGATGCGCCGCCGTGGCCACCATCCATTTCGATCTTCATGACGATCGGCTCGGAACCGGTGGATGCGGAGCGCAGTGCCTGGACCCACTTGGCCGGTTCAACGTACAGCACCCTGGTGTCGTTGAAGGACGTCACGGCAGCGATCTTGGGGTAGGCCGCAGCCTTCACATTCTCGTACGGAGTGTAGGACTTCATGTACGCGTAGGCCTCGGGGTCCGTGATGGGGTTGCCCCATTCCTCCCACTCCAAGGCTGACAGCGGAAGCTCAGGGTCCAGGATGGTGGTCAGAGCGTCCACGAACGGTACCTGCGCCACCACGGCAGCGTACTTCTCCGGCGCCATGTTGGCCACCGCACCCATGAGCAGTCCGCCGGCGGATCCACCCATTGCAGCAATACGCGAAGGATCAACCCAGCCGGAGCCTGCCAGCCAGTCCGTGGCCGCAATGAAGTCGGTGAACGTGTTCTTCTTGGTGAACTTCTTGCCATCCTCATACCATGTGCGTCCCAGTTCACCGCCCCCGCGGATGTGGGCAATAACCATGACGATTCCGCGGTCCAGAAGGGACAAGCGGGCCACGCCGAAGCCGGGATCCATGCTCATTTCGTACGAGCCGTAGCCGTATACCAAACCAGCGGCGGTGCCATCCTGCTTGACCGAAGCATGACGAAGCACTGACAGCGGGACCTGGGTGCCGTCGTCGGCCGTTGCCCATTCGCGGGTGGCGACGTAATCCGCTGCCGAGTAGCCACCCAACACAGGGCTTTCCTTGCGGAGCAGCAACTCGCCACGGGGCTGTTCGGCTGTAGGCAGGACGAAGTCGTAGACGCGGGACGGCGTGAAGTACGAGGTATAACCCATGCGGATCACCGGGGCTTCGTAATCAGAGCCGGCAACACCTGCAGTGTAGAGCTCCTCATCGAAGGCAGGCTCCACGGGCGTCCCCTGAGCCGCCGTGCCCAAGCCTGCCAGCGGGATCACCTGCACGCGCTCAATGGTGTCCTTGCGGACGGACAACACCAGGTGCGTGGACGTCACTCCCGCGCCGTTGACACGAACGGCGTCGGAGTGCTCGACGACGGTGCGCCAGTCCTGCTCAGCCAGCGGCTTGGTGAGGTTGGCAGGGTCCACCAGGCTCACCATCGAGTTGATGGCGTCTTTGTTGTGGGTGAGGAGCAGTGTTTCCTTGCCGTCCAGCAGGAAGGGCTCAGCCTCGTAGAGAACCTTGTGGTCGCGGGAGATGACGGTGGTGAGTCCGGCGTCGTAGTCCTCGAAGCGGAGCAGCCGCGTTTCGCTGAACTCGGAGCAGCCGACGCTCAGCACCAAGTGCCGGCGTTCGGAGGAGAGGTCGAAGCCGAGCCACATGGCGACGTCGTCCTCCTGATAGATGACTTCATCCTCGGCCACAGGCGTACCCAGACGGTGTGCTTTCACCTGGTAGGGGCGCCACGAATCATCCACGACGGTGTAGAAAAGGCGGGTTCCGTCCGGGGAGAAAGCAACCCCGTAGAAGATGTCCTCGATGATGTCCGGGAGGAGCTCGCCAGTGCGCAGATCCTTGATCCGCAAGGTGAAGCGTTCGTCTCCGGAGTTGTCCACCGCGTAGGCGTACAGGTTGCCATCGACGGTCACGGCGGCACCGCCGACGCTGAAGAACGGCTGGCCTTCTGCCTCGATATTGCCGTCCAGGAGTACCTCCTCACCGGGAAGCGCGACGCCTGCGTCAACTGCCGGGGGAGTCCAGTCCGCCACAGGATCGCCGGTGTTGTTGGCCAGGACACGGCACTGGATGCTGTACTCCTTGCCCTCCACCGAACGGCTGTAGTACCACCAGCCATCCTTGCGGCTGGGTACGGAAAGATCCGTTTCCTGGGTCCGGCCCTTGATCTCCTGGAACATGGCCTCACGCAGTGGCTCCTGGTGCGCCGTGACCGCTTCCTGGTAGGCGTTCTCTGCTTTGAGGTGGTCAACAACCTCGGCTGATTCCTTGTCCCTGAGCCACTCATAGTTGTCCACGAAGACATCGCCGTGATGTTCGCGGCGGGTGGGGATCTGCTGGGCGACAGGAGGCTGGAGTGTAGTTTCCTTGGCAGCGGCAGGGACGGAAGAAGTGTGGCTCATGTGGCCACTCTATAGACGGGCTCTGACACAGAACCAGCAATTTCGCTCAGAGCGGCCGGGGTGCGGGCGAATTGTGAGAGTGGCCCATGACTTGGAGCACAACGCGCCGGACCAGCGTCATGACTTGCCTGGTGGCAACACTCCATAGTGCGAGCACGATTTACGCCCCGTTCCCGGATATTGGAGATTCAAATGGTTCCGCTTCACGCGCATAGTGTTCAGATCGGCAGGAGGGAAAGTTTTCAGGCAACGCGGCATCCAGACTCTTTGCGTCGCTCCTACGTAGATCTCGAAGTCATTATCCCGGCTTACAACGAGGCCTCAAGGATCTCCGGCACCCTGACTCAAACCGTGGATTTCCTGGCAGTTCAGCCATGGTCTTCGCGCGTTGTGGTGGTTGATAACGGCAGTGTGGACGACACCGCTGCGGTTGTCCGCCGGATCTCCCGGGAGAAGGGAGACTCTGTGCCTATCTCGCTGGTGGGCTGCTCCCGTCGCGGAAAGGGGGCGGCTGTGCGGCGCGGTCTCCTGAGCGGGACGTCCAAGTACACGGGTTTCTTTGACGCCGACCTCGCCACTCCTTTGGAAACGCTCACATTGGCCATGTCTTACCTTGCCGGCGGCGCGGCGGCGGTGATCGCCTCCCGCTACGCCCCGGGTTCCACCCTTGTTGTGCCTCAACACCTTGGGCGCCGAATGGGTGGCACGGCTTTCCGGGCACTGACCAAGTCAAAGGTCAAAGGCATCCAGGACACCCAGTGCGGGTTCAAGTTTTTTGAACGTGACGCGCTCACGGCTGCCATGGTGCAGTGCCGCAGTACCGGATTTGCCTTCGATGTTGAACTGCTCCTCAGGCTTCAGGACAACGACGCCGGCATTGTGGAACTGCCCGTGGCATGGACCGATGGGGCAGAGTCCACGTTCCGCCCCTTCCAGGACGGAGTTGCCAGCTTTGCCTCGGTGATCCAACTTCAGAAAGCAGCATCATGACGGACTCCCCAAATGACATGAATTCACCCACCATGCTCGCTGGAAAGCACGTGTTGGTTCTGAATTGGCGCGACGTCATGCACTCCCAGGCCGGCGGTGCCGAGCAGTACATGCATGAAATCTCACGCCGATGGGTGAACAGCGGAGTTCGTGTCACGTGGTTTACGGGGCGCGATGCCGGTCAGGCGGCCGAGGAGATCATTGACGGCATTCGCGTTCTGCGCGGCGGCGGAGCGCTCTCCCTTTATGGACAGGCAGCACTGAGGCTCCTGCGCACCAACGGACGGTTCGATGCTGTGGTGGATTGCCAAAACGGAATCCCGTTCTTCTCTCCGTTGTTCCTGCGCAGAGACATCCCGATCGTCCAGCTGGTCCACCACGTTCACCAGGATCAGTTCCGCACCCGGTTTTCTCCGCCCATGGCCGCCGTGGGCCGCTTTCTCGAAAGCACCGGCGCCAAGACGGTCTATGGGCAGCGAGCCATGGTGGCAGTATCCCCTTCCACGCGCATGGAATTGCGGAAGCTCGGATTCTCGGCCCCCATCCATGTGGTGCCGAACGGAACCATCGATATCCCGCCGGCTGTTTCCACGCGGGCCGCTGAGCCCACCATCGCCGTCGTGAGCCGCTTGGTGCCCCACAAACGGTTGGACCTCCTGCTGGGCCAGTTTGCTGTTGCGGCGCGGAAGCTTCCGCACCTGCGCATGGACATCGTCGGTGACGGGCCGGAGCGGGCACGGCTGCAGCAACTGGCTATGGATCTCGGCCTGGTCCACGCCGTCACCTTCCACGGATACCAATCCGACGACGTCCGTGATGCTTTGCTGAGCCGCTCCTGGATGACGGCTTCCACGTCCGCTTCCGAAGGCTGGGGTTGCTCGGTGATTGAAGCAGCAGCCTGGGGAGTGCCCTGTTTGGCTTTGAGGGTTCCGGGTATCAGGGATTCCGTGGTGGATGGCCGTACCGGATGGCTGGTGGACCATCCCAAGGATTTTGGCGCCGCCATAGTTGATGCAATGACCGAGTTGGCTGCGCCGGAGGCCGCCATCATCGTCTCCGGTGAGTGCCGTGAATGGGCTCGTTGCTTTACATGGGATCGCAGCACCAAGCTGCTCACCGGGGTGCTGTTGGAGGAAATCATGATGCAGCGGGACGGCGGAGACCTCCTTGCCCGCCACTCGGATCTTTCCACTCTGGTTCAGTTCGAATTACCGGTTCAGCTTGAGGAATTCGGCGATGCCCATTTCGCCGCAGCACTTAGGCCGACGGATGAGTATGCAGTGGCTGACGGCAACGTATCCATCATCATGAAAGGCCGCGATGAATTCGAGGCCTCCGCTGCGATGAAACGGCTCGGGGTGGTTTCCGCGGAGATCCACTCCGCGGGACACGGTACCCTGCTTGCCGGGCCAGGGAGTGTCTTCGCCCCGGCCGATGCCCTCGATGGTCGGCAACGGTAACTGATCAGTGGTTGTATCCGATCAGACAATGACCCCGATAGTGAGCTTGAGACCCAGGGCGGAAGGTAGGAAGGGGACTCCGCATCAGGACGTCAACATAGCCCAAAACGGTGGCTTCCTTGCTGTGTCAGCCGGCCTCGTGGGAGTGGTGAGCTATGCGTGTTCCCTGCTCATGGCCAACATGCTGGGGACAGCGGACTACACACAATTTGCGGCCGCCGCCATGATCCTTGGCGTGGTGGGAATCGTTGCCAACGCGCTGGTGCCGCTGCCTCTGTCACATGTGGTGGCCGTACACCGGCAGGGGTCCCGGGAGCGGCAGGACGGCGTGGCCTTCTCGGTGTTCGTGTCCTGCCTGGCCGGACTGGTCGCCGCCACCATCACAGGCAGCGTGACGCTAGCTATTGCTACGCCGGAGCTGGCTGCTGCGGTGGCTCTCGCCGCTTTTGCCATTTTCGTGGTGAACGCGCCCGCCGGTTGGCTTCAGGGGGAGCTGCGCTTCACGTGGTACGCCGTGTCCACCATGGGCGAGGTGGTCCTGCGGTTGCTCTTCAGCCTGCTGGTCATTGTGATGGCATGGGGCGCAGGGGGAGCGGTCCTCGGCTTTGTGGTGGGTTGCCTGGCACCGTTGGTGGTGCCGTGGGGCTTCTATCAGGATCTCCGCTGGCGTCCCCGGGTGTTGCTTCAGAAGTGGCGATGGGCTGAAACCAGTGATATCGCGTCGGTCCTGTGTGTGGTGTCCGTGCTGGTGGGTGTGGATGTGGTGGTGGTCGGCTTCCTGGATAACGGCTCTGTTGACGCGGCCGGATTCCAAGCGCTCGCCACCATCGCCAAGGGCCCCGTCTATGTGGCCGCGGGCACGGCATTGGTAGCATTCCCGCTTTTGCGCGCCCCCGGCGTGAAGCCTGGCGAGGTGCTTGGTGCTTCCTTTGCCTCCTTCGGGCAGCTTGCGGTGGTGGCCTTCGCCATCATCGCTACTGCTCCGCCCATGATGTCCGGGCTGATTGTTCCGCTGAAGTACCACGGATCGCTCCACCTCCTGCCATGGCTGGCGGCTTCCGGCCTCGGCTACGCCGTCCTGATGGTGCTTTCCACCATCCTCCTTGCCATGCGCGCTTACCGTCGCTGCCAAATAGGTCTGGCGTGTGCCTGTGCCCTGGTGATTGGCGGGCTGTGGATTGGTTGGCAGTTGAACGCTGTCACGGGCATGGCCGTTGGCTCGGCTGTTGGGGCGGCGATGGCTGGCGTGGTCCTCGCAGTCCTGGCGCGTCCTGTCCTGGTTGCGGCCCGCCCCGGACGTGGTGCCGCCACGTTCCTGGTCCTGGCCGGCGTCCTGATCGTGATCCTGGCGTTGATCGGGAAGGTGCAGCCCCTGGTCTGGTTTGCTGTCGCCGCCATCAGTGGCATCACCGTTCTTGCCTACCAGCGCGGCATTTTGCCGCACAGGAATGACTTAAGGATTTCCCGACGGCGTCAGGTTGGCAGGCGCAGCAAGGCTTCAGGCCGCCGGGCCAAGCCTCAACCGCTGTCCCCTGGCCCTGTGCGCGGGTGGAGGCGCCGGGGGCGTTCCAGCAACCTGACAGCATTCATCGCTGTGGTTGTTGTGGCGTTCGGCGTCCGTGCCTTGGGACTCGAGCACGGCTTCGAGCTGTGGGTGGACGAGATGTTGTACGTCCGGCTCGGTGAGTCCGTGGCCGCCGGAGAGTTCCCCACTTTGCCGGACGGGCCTTTCTTCCTCCACCCGCCCGGGTACTTCCTCCTTGAAGCCGGGGTGGTGAAGATTTTTGGGATTACCGGCCAGATCATTGAGGTGACGCTTCAGTTACGTTGGCTCAATGCGGTGATGGGTGCTGTAACAGTGGGTCTTGGCTTCCTGCTGGTCCGGAAACTGGCAACTCCTACCGCCGCCTGGCTCACGGCGGTGCTGCTGGCGTTCGAGCCGTTTATTTTGCGGAACAACAGCCATGCATTCCTTGAAACCACGGCCATGGTGCCGGGACTGGCTGGGCTGTTGCTCCTGGTCTCACCCCGGGGTTCGCAGCACAAACCGTTTTCCTTCCTCAGGCTCGCAACGGCTGGGCTCTTGCTGGGGTATTCCATCCTTTGCAAGGACTTCTTTTTGATCTGCACGGTGGCGCCGGTGGTTGCGGCAATGGTGTGGAAGAAGTCGTTCCCTTGGCGGAAGGGTCTGATGGTCACGGGCTTTGGCTTTCTGCCTTACGTGGCATATCTGGTGGTGGTGGCCGCACACGGGCACTTTCCAAGCTGGGTGTGGGCCAAGAGCAATGGTCTGGTGCGCATGTCCGGCGTGGAGAAGACCACCGGGTTCACTTCCGAGGGCTCGCCGAGCATCGTGTCCAGGCTCATCGAACAGAGCGGGCATTTTGGGACCAGCTATTTCTTGTTGGGTCTTTGCCCGGTGGTGGGTTTGCTCTTGTGCTTCAGCCACCACCCCGGCCGCCGTCTCATGGGGTTGGCCGGCGCGGCTCTCGGTGCAGCGGGCGTATACAGCGCAGTGTTCGGCACTTTTGAGGAACAGTACGGTTACGGCGTCATGGTGGCCGGAGCCATTTGTTCAGTGCTGGTGGTGGTGGAAATCCGGGAGAGGTACCCCAAAACCCGTCGAACCCTGGCCGTTATCAGTGTCTGCTACGTCGTGCTGACCGTGCTCTTGGGGCTTCGCACGGCACTAACCCTGGATAACGGCTTCGTCCGGGCAAATGATTGGATCCAGACCAACCTTCCTGCCGACGCCAGGATCAGTGTTACCAACAGCACCGGTCACTTTGCGTATATGCATGATTCCCGGTTCGGGATATGGCCCTCCGCACCATTGATGAAACAGAACGGCGTGAGTTACATCCTCACCCAGTCCAAGCCCACCAGCCAGGGTTACGGCTATGCAAACCCCACCATGCTGGCCTGGCTGAAGGAGCATGCGACGCCCATGGTCACAACGGCTGGCCCCACCAATGGGGAAACCACTATCTGGTTGGTGGATCCCGCAGCCCTTGATGTGGCAGCTGCGGATGGCATCGGCGAGCCTTCGAAAGAATTCGGGACGGAAAAATAGCGATGAAAGTTTTGCATCTGGGCTTCGAGGATCCCCGCATGCCCGGGGCAGGGGGAGGGTCTGTGAGGACCCACGAAATCAATCGCCGCCTGGCGGCACAGGGCTTCCGCATCACTGTCCTGACCACCCGGTATCCCGGCTGGCAGGAGCGTGTGGAGGACGGCGTGCATTATGTCCCCATCGGCATCGGATCGGGAAAGAACCGTTTGACCAGGTTGGTTGCCTATGTTGTCCGGCTGCCGTTGGAGGTACGGAAACGCCGTCCGGCTGCCGAGCTGGTGGTGGAGGATTTCTTTGCGCCCTTTTCCACCATGGCCGCACCCCTCTGGACCAAACGCCCCACCATCGGCGTTGTCCAATGGCTTCACGCGAGGGACAAGGCGCGGCAGTACAAGCTACCTCTGCACTGGATAGAGCGGCTGGGCGTCCGGAAATACCGCAGGCTCATCTCCGTGTCCCAGGGCATCGCAGCCCGGCTCAAACAACTGAACCCGGACGTGCGGGTGGATGTGATCGGAAACGGCGTGGACCCAGGTATATGGAACACTCAGCCGCACCTGGGAGAAGACGTCCTCTTTCTGGGGCGCTTGGAGTACGGGCACAAGGGCCTGGACCTCCTTCTGGAAGCCTGGGCTATCGCCTGCGAGCAGGTGGAGGGTAACTTGCTGATTGCCGGTACGGGCCCGGACGAAGAACGGTTGCGCACGTCCATTCAGCAAGCGGGCCTCTCCGATCGCGTGCGGATGCTCGGATGGCTGTCCGGCGACAAGAAGTTTCAAGCTCTCAGCCACGCCCGTTTGTTGGTTGTTCCGTCCCGGCACGAGACCTTTGGACTGGTGGCCATCGATGCCCTTGCGGCAGGCACTCCGGTGATCGCCTTTGATATTCCCTGCCTCAAGGAGATCGTCCCGCCAGGCACGGGGTGGATCGTGGAAGCGTTCGATGTTAAGGCCTTCGGAGAAGAGATTGCCCGCCGCTATTCACAGGCAGGGTTGGCGCACGTGGCTGAGCAGGGACGAAAATTTGCCGCCGGTTACAACTGGGATGCGCTCGCCGGGATGCAGGCGCGGACCTACCACAGCGCGCTTGCCGACCTCAATGGACTTCCAACCCGGCAGCAGCCTGTCCGCCACGTTGAAAGGTCCTGAATGCCGTTCCCGACACGAGTTGAACGTTCCATGGCGGGCGACGCGCCGTGGCTGTTTTTGTCACCCCACCTTGATGATGCTGTGTTGTCATGCGGTGCGCTGATTGAAGCACAGGCCCGAGGACGCGAGATTATCGTGGCCACGATCTTCACCGAGGCAACACCGGCACCGCTTACGCGCGCAGCACGGTCCTTCATGCGCCAATGCACCGTTCCGGACGCCGGGGAACTGTTCCAGGCGAGACAGTCCGAGGACCGCGCCGTCTTGGAGGACATGGGAGTGCAATCCATACATTTGGGGGAGGTGGACGCACTGTTCCGACGCCGACGCAAGCCACTAGCGATGGGGAGCAGCGCATGGGACCGGCTGCTCCCGGAGCTGACGCACCGGTACCCCACCTACAGGTTTGATATCGCGCACGGAAGGGTCGCCAAAGGGGATCGGACACTCATCCGCCAGCTCCGCACCGACGTCGCAGTTCTCATGGCGCAAACCCAAGCCGAGCTGTTGTTTTGCCCGGCGGGTGTGGGGAAGCACGTGGACCACCTCATCACTCGCGAGGTAGGCAAAGGACACCCTGAGAACATGGTGATGTATTCAGACTTTCCCTACGATCTGACGGCCGGCCCGGATGAACGGTACTTGTCCGCTATGGGATTCGTTCCGTGGACCTGGGACGAGGGCCTTGACGCAAAACCCGGGCGCATCAGGCAATACCCCACACAGGTAGATGCACTGTTTCCCGGCGGAGTGATCCCACTGAAACCGGAAACATACTTTGTGCCCGGCCGTGGCGGGCCTAGGGCGCGGTCATTCTGAGCGGAGGGCACCAGCCAAGGACACCCGGTTCCGGCCGGAGGCCTTTGCCGCGTAGAGCGCCAGGTCAGCTTCACGCAGGAGTTGTTCGGTTCCTGCCCGGTGACCGGCGGTAAAGGCGGAGATTCCAGCGCTGATGGTCAGGACGCCGTCGGGATCGCCGGAATGTTCAATCCTCAAGTCCTGCACTGCGGACCGGACACGCTCCATGACAGTCCTTGCGCCGTCCACATGCTGATCGCGCAGGACAAGGAGAAATTCCTCGCCGCCAAACCTGTAGACGGCATCGGACTTTCGTACCGCGCCGGCCAGCGTCGACGCAATGGCAATCAGTGCGGCGTCGCCCGCCTGATGGCCGTAGATGTCGTTGTAGCTTTTGAAATTGTCCACATCCACCATGGCCAGGCAATAGTCGTGATCCTTGTTGCCCCCGCCGTGCAGCGTGCCGAGGTCTTCGGCCAGCTTCAGGCGGTTGTGCAGTTTGGTGAGGGGATCGGTCCGTGCCTGCTCTGTCAGCGCCGAACGGTACCGGGCAAGGTCCGCGTGCAAGGAGGTAATGCGGTGGGCCGCAAGGAGACGGATGTGAAGGCTGAACGGATCCAGTGGTTTGGTGACGTAGTCGTCAGCTCCGGCTTCCATTCCGGCCAGAACGTCTTTCCGTGAACCGTGGGAGGTCACCAGGATCACGTAGGTGTAGCTGTCGGCCTCGGCCGCACGGATGGCGCGGCAAAGATCCAGCCCGTTGAGGCCGGGCATCATGAGGTCTGTCACCACAGCTTCGGGGCTGTGTTCCTTGTAGAGTTCCCAGGCCGAGTCGCCGTCCACGGCCACGATGCACTCATGGCCGGACTGTTCCACGGCGGCTTTGGTGATCATCCTGGAGATCTGGTCGTCGTCAGCGATGAGGATTTTCATGACGTTTCCCGCAGTGGTGCTTCCCGCACGTGTGCCCCCGTTAGTGTTCGTTCCAGTGCTTCGTCCACGCGCGTGAGTTCGGCGCGCAATTGGTCCAGTATTGGCAATCCGCTGGCTCCAAGGTCTGGTCCCGCAACGTGGCCCAGCCGTTCCAGTTCCTTGCACAGGCCGGCGGCACCGGCTGCTCCTATATTGGCGGACGCACCGGCAATCTTGTGCGCTGCGGCCTCCACCCTTGCGGCGTGCCCGGTGTCCAGCGCCCATCGCAGGGTGTCCAAAGCTCCTTGGGAATCCTGCCGGAAAGCCTTCACGGCTTCAGGCAACAAACCCAAACCGTCGGCGGGCCCGAGCTCGCGGAGGATCTCCAGTCGCGCCAGGTCAAGGACAACAGAGCCCGACGCCGGTGCTTCCGCCGGCTGCTGCGCGGCCTCCAGCACGGCGTCCGGCTGCTGCGCGGCCTCCACCACGGCGTCCGGCGCCGCAACAGCGTCCACCACGGCGTCCGGCGCCGCAACAGCGTCCAGCCCGCCAGCCGCCGTCGACTCTTGCTCTTGTTGCGGTACCCAGCGCGAGAGGACCTCAGAGAGCTTGGCCAGATCCACGGGCTTGCTGATGTAGTCATCCATGCCAGCAGCGAAGCAGCGCTCGCGGTCCTCGTCCAGGGCGCCGGCCGTCATGGCGATGATGGGGATTCTGGCGGCGTGGCCGTTGCGCGCACGGATGGCCCGGGTCGCGTCGAAGCCGTCCATGACCGGCATGTGGCAGTCCATGAGGACCGCTGCGTACTTGCCGGACAGTGCCGCGGACACGGCTTGCTCGCCGTCGTCCACAATATGTACTTCGTAGCCGAGGCGGTTGGCCATTCCGCGCGCCACCAACTGGTTTACTTCGTTGTCTTCGGCCACCAACAGCGTCCCGAGGCGGGGCCTGGGATCCGAAGTTTCAACAACGGCAAGCACCGGCGGTGAAGCCGCACCAGCGCTCTTGGTGGCCAGCACGCGCAGGAGGCGGTTGTAGAGCTCAGAGCTGCGGACGGGTTTGGTGAGGTATTCGCGGATTCCGGCTGAGGTGAGGTCGCTTCTTTCCACCTGCATGGTGGAGGTTAACAGGATGATTCCCGGGCCGCCGGAGCCGTTGGCGTCGTTCTTGATGTTGCGGGCAAGTTGGAGCCCATCGGTGTCGGGCATGCACATGTCCACCACCGCGATGTCGTACGGGTGGCTTGTTAGGGCAGCGGCACGGTATTCGTCCAGGGCGGACGCGGCGTCGGCAACGGAGACGGGAAGCATGCCCCAACTGGCCAGTTGTGTTTCCAGCACCAGACGGTTGGTGGCGTTGTCGTCCACCACCAACACCCGGCGGCCGGCCAGCGTGGCAGGTAGGTTTTCCATGTCGGAGGAGGCCGGGCCAAGGGGCAGTTCAAGGTCGAACCAGAACCGGCTGCCCACTCCGGGCTCACTGTCCAGTCCGATCTTGCCACCCATGACTTCGGTGAGGCGCCGGGAGATTGCCAAGCCGAGTCCGGTTCCTCCGTAGCGGCGGGTGGTGGAAGCGTCTGCCTGGGCGAAGGATTCGAAGAGCCTCTGATGATTCTCGGCGCTGATGCCAATGCCGGTGTCCCTGACCTCGAAGCGCAGTGATGCGTTGTTCGCGTCTTGGGCGAGGACTGAGACCTGGACTTCCACTTCGCCGGTGGGGGTGAACTTGACGGCATTGGATGACAGGTTCAGCAGAATCTGCCTGATGCGGCCGGCGTCGCCCATCAGACGTGCCGGCACGTCCGGGTGGCAGTAGGAAATGAGCTCCAGGTTTTTCCCCTGTGCAGCTTCCACCACCAGCCCCGCTACTTCCTCCACCAGCGCCCGGGGGTCGAAGACGTTGATGTCCAGGTCCACTTTCCCGGCTTCCAGCTTGGAGAAGTCAAGGATGTCGTTGATCAGGGTCAGCAGGACCTCGCCGGCGCCTTTGACTCCTTGGGCGTACTGCCTTTGCCCTTCGCTGAGGGGCGTGTCCATCATGAGCGAGGTCAGGCCGATCACCGCGTTCAGTGGGGTCCGGATTTCGTGGCTCATGGTGGCCAGGAACTCGGACTTGAGGCGGCTGGACTCCAACGCTGCCTCGCGGGCTGTCAGGAGTTCTTTCTCGGCAGCTTTGCGTTCGGTGATGTCGCGGGAGATGGTGGCCACGCCGCGGATGCCGGATTCACCCCGCACCGGGGACAACGTCACGGACACCGGAATGACTTCGCCGTCGAGGCGTCGCCTCTGGCTTTCGTAGTTCTGCACCTCACCGCTTTGTGCCGTGCTTTCCAAGGCGAGGCGTTCGTTCTCCATCAGTTCCTGCGGAACGAAGAAGTCTCCCTTCCGTCCGATTGCTTCAGAAGCTGGGTAGCCGAAGATCCTCTCGGCACCGGGGTTCCAACTAGTGATCACGCCGTCGGGGGTTTCGCCGATGATGGCGTCGCCGGAGGAATTCACGATCGCCCCCAGCCCCTCCAGCTCTGCGGTGCGTTCGGCCACTTTCGATTCGAGGTCACGGGTCAGCGTCACATTTTCGACGACGATCAGCACCTGCCGCACCATCACAAAGACAATCACCACCAGCCCGGTGAGCAGCAGGACGCGGTCCTCCCCGATGGGGCGGCTGCGGGAGAAGAACACGGCACTGAACACGGGCAGGTAGGGAAGCAGCTCAAGGGCTGCGGCGTAAACCCGCCCGTCTTTTTGCGTGGTGCCGGCTTCCGGAAGCAAGGGGCTCAGGGCCACCAACAGGAAGGCCAGTACCCACCCCAACGCCAAAGGGGATCCCGTGACACCGGATACGCCTTGGAGCGTGAAACTCATATACGCCATATCCGTGATGGCGAGGACCCAGAAGCCAATTCCCAGGCTCAGCCAGGGAAGCCTGCGGCCCCGGGCTGCGCGCATGGTCAGGACGATCACCACGGAGACCATGAAGACGTCTGCGATGGGATAAGCCATCTGTGTGGCCTGGGCAAAAGCGTCCTGGCCGGTGGCCCCGGCCAAGGGTCCCAGCACGGAGCTCCACGCAATGAAGAACGTGGAGCTTGCCACTACTCCTGCGTCCAGGATGGTGCGACGCAGCGGGATGCGGCGCCCTTGGCCTTTTAGCAGCAGCACTAATCCGATGGATGTGGGCAGCGCGTACCAAACAAAGCCGACATCCGCGAAGGACGGGAAAGGGTACTGGTGGTTCAGGGTGATGCCGTTGATGGTCCAGACTGTTTGACCGGCGCTCCAGATGGCCAGGCCGGCCACGATGAACCAGCGACCCGGATTGTTGTCCGGGTTTCTCCGGCCAGCAAGGGCAGCGAGGGTATGGGTTGAGAGCGCGGTGAGTGCAGCCAGAAGGATTGCCAGGTCGCCGGCGAGTTGCGCCGTCGTGGTTCCTGATCCGCTTGCCAGACCGAAAGCCAGTAAAACCAAACAGACCCCAACAGGCACCAGGAAGAGCGGCCAACCGTGCCGCAAAGCCGGGCGCGTAGGAATAACCCCGTGCTTCACTCCTGCCACTGAACCCCCGCCTTCAAAAGTGGCCCCACCAAAAGCGAACAAACGCGTTTATCCAGCGCTGAGGAGAGCATACGCCGAAAAGCCCGGTTGAGGGATAGATCACAGTTATAGTCCATACGTGTTGGGCCACCAGGGCGGCAGTCCGTTCACTCCTATAGTTGGTGTAGTTCACTGCCGCAAACCCCAGACGGCGCCGGAAGCCTCAGGAAAGGCCAGAAGTGCTTGCACGGCAGTACGCCACGTGGTGGCTAAAGACCCTTTTCGTCGCCTACCTGGTTGCGCTCGCATTTGTTGTCTTCCTGCCCGCACGCGAAGCCAGCACGGTCACAGGTTTTGTGGGGGTCATTGCCGGCTGGCTTTCGGTTCTCGGCATTCCACAGGAGGCGGCGGGCGTCGGAGTGGAATTCATGGCGAACATCGTCATGTTTGTCCCTTTTGGGGTGTTTGTCCGGCTGCTGAAACCAACGCTGTGGAAGTGGTGGCCGCTTGCCCTTCTCGCTGCTGCATCGTCCGGGACCATCGAAGTCGTTCAACTGCTGATACCTGGGCGGGTGACTGCTTGGTCGGACATCGTTGCCAACACCTTGGGGGCCTTGGCGGGCCTGGTGGTAGCCAAGAAGCTCGCGTCCACTATCCGGTAGAAGTGGGCGGGACAGCCTAGCCCTTCCTACTACAGCAGCTGTTGCCCTGCGTCCCGGGTATCGTAACGTCGGCTCAAAATGAGCGAAGGAAGAGCGATGAGCAACGAAGGTACCGTTTCCAAGCCGCATGCCCGTCGCGCTGTGGTTAAGGGCGTGGCATGGTCCATGCCCGTCATTGCTGCCGCCGTTGCGGCCCCCGCTGCGGTAGCCTCCGTGAACACCCTGGGCCTTGCCTTCACAGCTTCCTCCACATCGCTGCTCAGCCTCCGGCTACTGGACGGAACCAGTGCACTCACGGCCCAGTCATTGGTCACCGTCCCCACCATCCTTACCCTCACCAACGGCCCCGGAGCGGTCACGGACAACGCTCTGGTGACAGTGTCGATTTCCCGCCCTACCGGCATCAACATCCCGGTTGGCCGGGCTCGCGGATTCGGTGTGTACTCCTTCAACGGGACAGCCACCACCGCCGGCCAGCGCACTACGACGTACCAGTCCGCGCCGGTCATCGGACAGTACGGCTTTCCCTCCACCACGTGGAGCAACAGCGTCCCCATTACGGTGGCGAGCAACGGCACACTGAATCTGCCGATTGTTTTCGGATTGGCAGGCACCAGCACCGGCGTATCCGTCAGTTTGCTGGCCTTATTCCCGGTCACCGTGACCGTGGTCATTGGGGGTCGCACCCTGATCGCAACCAGTAGCATCTCCGTTCCGATCGGTGCGGGCATCCTCTAGACCTTCAACGCTGATCCTTTCCGCAAACATGACTCCCAAGACGGTGAAAGCCCGTACGCTGCTCCGCTCGCCATGGATTCACGTCCTGCTCGCACTGATGGCGGTGTCGCTGGTTCAGGGATTCCTTGTGAAGGTCTACTCGGTGCCGTCGGGCTCCATGGAACAGACACTCAACGTCGGTGACCGGGTGCTGGTCAACCGCACCGCTTACACCGGCTCGGAACCCAAACGCGGCGACGTCGTTGTTTTCAGGAAACCGGCGGGATGGGGGCCAGCGCCCCAACGCGGCACCCTGCGCACAGGAGTTGGCTGGTTTGGTGAGGTGACCGGAATCGGCCCCGCCAACACCGAATACCTGGCCAAGCGGGTGGTCGGTTTGCCCGGCGATGCTGTGGAATGCTGTGACGTCGGCGGACACGTCACAGTCAATGGTGGGGCCGTTGCGGAACCCTACGTTTTCGAGGATCTCGCGTTCATTACCGGCAGCACGGACTGTTCGACGACGGTGAGGTCGACGCGCTGCTTCGGGCCCATCCTTCTTGGCGAGGATCAGTACCTGCTCTTGGGCGACCACCGCTCCCGGTCCGAGGATTCCGTTACCGCCTGCCGGGCCGCGGGGTCAACGGGTAGCTGCGTCAAGACTGCCGGCCGCGCAGACATTGTTGGCCGTGTGGACGGATTCCTGTTTCCGTTCACCAAGTGGGGAAGCGCCCACACCATCACACAGCCCCTCACCAGCGCCCAGCGATGAGGGCCCGATTTGCTCACTGTCCTTTATCAAGGGTATGCGCCACGATGTACGTGCCCAATTGGTCCTTGGAGAGTGCGGTGGCGATGTCCGCGATCGCCGTGGTGTCAGCCAGGACAATCGACTGCCCGTCCGCTGAGGTTCCCGTGCCAAGGGTGGGAAGGGTAAACATCACTATGTCCTGGGCCCGGACATCCTTCATGGACAGGGAGAGACTGCCGATCGCAGCAGCATCAAGGTTCTTATCCACGCTCACGAACGGGGACACCGCCGTGACCATGTTGCTGATGGTCACCGGATTGGTCAGTGTTTCGCGGGCAATGATTTTGCCCATCACGGACTTGAGGTATCCCTGTTGGTTTCGCACACGTTGGTAGTCGCCGTCACTGAACGCCAATCGCTCACGGACAAAGGCGAGGGCTTCATCTCCATCAAAGGTCTGCTTGCCAGCCTTATAGGCCTGTCCGGCCATGGGTCCTGAGCTTGGCGCAAACGGAATCTTCACGTCCACCTCCACGCCGCCAAGAGCATCGGTGAGGCCCTTGAAGCCCTCGAAATCGATCATGGCTACGTGGTCGATGCGTTGATCAAAAAGCGTCTCCACAGTTTGAACCATCAGGGGGACACCACCGTAGGCGAGGGCGGCGTTGATCTTTGATTCGCCTTTTCCGGGAATATCTATCCACAGATCCCGCATCAGGGATATTGCATAGGCTTTTTTTCGGTCGGCGGGAAGGTGGACCAACATCAGAGTGTCGGCGCGCTGGTTAGTGGCGGCATTGGTTTCAACGTCCACGTCAGAACCGCGTGTATCACTGCCCATCACAAGAATGTTCATTGCCGTGTTGCCGTCGGCTTTCTGCGGCCGGGTGGACTCTTCAGGAAAGGCATTCTCAATCTTGGTAGAGCCTGAGTTGAAAGTTTGTACCAGCGTGAATACATAGGCCCCGGCAATAAGCCCAACAACAAGCACTGCCGCCGCGAATCCTAAAAGCACATTCCTGGCGGTCTTCCTACTCTTTGGACTGTGTGAACGTCGTCCCGCGGAGCGGTTTTGGGCAGGGGTGGGGAGCGTCATGTGTTCCTTGGTGTTGGCAGCAGCAGCGAGGGCTTGGCCCAACGTACTGCGGCGGAGCGCTGACGAGCCGATTGCTGATCCGTTTGATCCATGCCCGGGAATCAACGATTACTGCCTGCTGGACGACGTTCCGGGCCGGTTGGAGCAAGTAGTCCATTTCCGGAAACTGCGTAATGCCCAAGTAACCGTTCCGGCCCTTGGGAGGAAAGTCGAGTAGTTCCTACTCGTGCACCGGGAACAGCCCATTCCTACTATTGAAATTCGTAGGGTTATTGCACTTCCGTTCCTCCGGCT
Organism: Paenarthrobacter sp. TYUT067; assembly: GCF_023656375.1. Taxonomy (NCBI): domain Bacteria; kingdom Bacillati; phylum Actinomycetota; class Actinomycetes; order Micrococcales; family Micrococcaceae; genus Paenarthrobacter; species Paenarthrobacter sp. TYUT067. Next base: position 88,120 of record NZ_JAMOIT010000004.1, on the reverse strand, counting down.
CAGCGGTGGACTGCACCCCCGCCCTTTGTGGGTGGTGCTCCTCCCAATACGTAGCTGCGCTTTCTCATTTGGGCCAAGATCGGCCTGCATTGCGCGGTCCAGAGCCATGGATTCCGGGGTTTCCCATGAATATGAATGACTTAGATCTTCAAACTTCCCTCACAACCAAGAGCGGTGGCGGTGTTCGTCAGCAGCAGTCCACTAAATCCAAGCTGTTGATTGCCGGCGCAGTGCTCGCGATATTAGCTCTGATTCCCTTGCTTTTCGGCGTGGTGAACTGGGCGACGCAACCGGCAGGTGATGTTGACCAAGCTGTTTCGCAGGACCAGGTCCCGTTCTCCAAGGGCGACGGGGCCCAACCGCCTGCGGCTCTGCCTGTCCAGGACGTGGAAGCAGAAGCTGCGCCGCCCGCAGCTGCAGTGCCCGCAGCGGTTCCTGCACCCGCAGCCCCGGCGCCGGAACCTGCAGCGCCGGCTCCGGCTGCTGTGGAGGCTCCGATAGTGGAGGCCGTCCCTGCAGCGCCGGCTGGTGACCCCAACCTCTACACGGTTGCTTCGGGGGACACGGTTGGTTCCATAGCTTCCCGCTACGGTGTGGATGTTACTGCCATGTTGGCTGCCAACGGCCTCAGCGCCTATTCGGTGATCGTGCCGGGACAGGTCTTGAAGCTCACCGGACCGCCTGTGGCGGTAGTCGCACCAGCACCAGCACCAGCACCGGCTCCAGCCGCTCAGGCTGCACCTGTCCAGGTACCAGCCGCGGCCGCTCCCGCTGCTGCAGCCCCAGCTCCGGCACCCGCTCCCGCTCCGGCGCCCGCCGTCAGGACCATCTACGTAGCAGGAGCCGGCGGGCAATCCATGGTGGATGCTTGCATCGGGCCGATTCACTACACGCCTACCAACGCCTACGCCACGTTCATCACGGAGCACGATTTCTGCGGAGGTTGGGGACGGTTCTCCGGCATCAGCGTGGGGGAAACCGTCTCCATTCCGGGTTACGGAACCTTCACGGCCACCGGCAGGGGCCAGGTACCCAATCCGGGAAGCACCAATGACGTGGCAGCAGTCTTCGGCGGATTTCCCGCAGTGGTCCTGCAGACCTGCATCCCGGGCACCAGTCAGATGCTGGTGATTGCGCTCAACTAATCAGGAAATACTAGGCCGGCGCCGTCAGGCGCGCGAACCGGAGGATGCCCAGGATGGCCGGGGCCAGCTCATCCTCCATCTGGTGGTAGACCTCTTCCGATCGTCGGTAGGGGTCTACCACGTCGTTGTCTGCAGGATCGGAGGGCAACGCGAGGTGGCGGACGGAGGCCGCGCGGCTGGGAAGTGCGCGCCAAAAGTCCGTGATGTCTTCGGCCGGGGGAGTATCGCCACGGTTCTCCAGCACAGCCAGCATGCGGGCAAATTCGCGGACGGTGAAGGTGCGCTTCAACAGGGACGCATCCAGCTGAAGGACCTCGCCGCGGTGCTTGGATGTCATGGCCAGCACCAGATCGGTTTCCTTGAGGATCCGGGGGGTCAGTTGCCTGGCTGCGAAGTCGTCCGGGCTGCCGCGGAATGTGCTGATGATTTGGGCTGAGAGCGGCTGGATGGGTTCTCCCACCATGGCCCGCGTTCCGGCACTGCGAACCTCAAAGGAGCCGGGGCTTACCTGGTTGAGCCCCGTTTGCAGCAACCGTTCGGCCACGGGGGAGCGGCAGATGTTCCCTGTGCAGACGGTGAGAATCCTGAACGGCTGGGGCGATTCCACGTAAGGCTCTTTTCTAGCGTTGATGGGGGACAACTGAGGTCCCACCCCAAGTTAACACGGCGGGCAGCGCGGATCTTGTCAACAACGCGGAGCCGCTGAGTCAAGTCCAAACGCGGGAACGAACGCTTGACTGAAATCACCCGCTCCGCATATTCTGAACGAACGGTCGGTAATTTATTAGGAGCAACCATGGCATCGCAGAATCTGCAGTCAGTGCCCGCTGAGCTGTCCCCGGAAGAGCAGGAGCGGGAGGCGGCCGGTCAGGCGTATTTTGATCGCATCATTTCGGAGGACTCGCGCATTGAACCGCGCGACTGGATGCCGGCGGCTTACCGCAAGACTTTGCTGCGCCAGATCTCGCAGCACGCACACTCGGAAATCATCGGCATGCAGCCGGAAGCCAACTGGATCACCAGGGCGCCGAGCTTGAAGCGCAAGTCAATCCTCATGGCCAAAGTTCAGGACGAGGCCGGTCATGGCCTGTACCTCTATTCGGCCGCTGAGACCCTGGGCCAGTCCCGGGACCAGATGATGGAAGACCTGATCGCCGGTAAGGCCCGGTACTCGTCCATCTTCAACTACCCCACGATTTCCTGGGCAGACATGGGAGCCATCGGTTGGCTTGTTGATGGCGCTGCCATCTGCAACCAGGTGCCCTTGTGCCGTGCCTCGTACGGTCCTTACGGTCGCGCAATGGTGCGCATCTGCAAGGAAGAGTCGTTCCACCAGCGCCAGGGTTTCGAAATCCTGCTTGAACTCTCCAACGGCACACCTGCCCAGAAGCAGATGGCCCAGGATGCAGTGAACCGCTGGTACGCACCATCTCTGATGATGTTCGGCCCGCCGGATGACGATTCACCTAACTCCAAGCAATCCATGGCCTGGAACATCAAGCGCTTCAGCAATGACGAGCTGCGCAGCCGGTTCGTGGGCATGATGGTGGAGCAGGTCCGGGTACTCGGCCTGACCCTGCCTGATAAGGACATCCGTTTCAACGAAGAAACCAAGAAGTGGGAGCACGGACCTTTGGACTGGAACGAGTTCAAGGAAGTCCTGGCCGGCCGCGGTCCCTGCAACTCGCAGCGCGTCGAGCGCCGCCGCGAGGCACACGAAAATGGTGCCTGGGTTCGCGAAGCCGCCGTGGCCTACGCCCGCAAGCAAGCACAGAAAGAGAACGCAGCATAATGGCTCCTCACGGTAACCCGGAAGCACCGGCCAGCGCCGCCAGCGAAATCAAACGCGAGGCCCCCAAGGTTGCGGCCACCACCAACGTTGAAAGCACGACGACGGCACCAGCCTCAGGCCCGGACGTCGCCTCGCATGGGGCAAAGGAAGAGTCTCCCTGGTCCCTCTGGGAGGTTTTTGTGCGCTCCAGCCGCGGCCTGTCCCACGTGCACGCCGGTTCCTTGCACGCACCGGATGCGGCCATGGCCCTCCGGAATGCCCGGGACCTCTACACCCGCCGCAATGAAGGTGTCTCCATTTGGGTTGTCCCGGCCGAGGCGATTTCCTCCAGCGATCCCGACTCCAAGGGTTCGTTCTTCGAATCTCCGCAGGGCAAGGATTACCGCCACGCAACGTACTACACCAAGAGTGAGGGCGTGAAGCACCTGTGACTACCGAAGACGTGAGCACCAAAGACGTGACTACCAAAGATACTGACTTCGCAATCGAAGGCCACGGCGACATCTCCGTTGGCGTGCACGGAGCAGGTGCGTCCGGTGACGGTTCGGCAAGCGCCACCCGCATCACGCCGGGCAACGCATTGCGCCCGGAGGACATTGCCCTTGAGATCAGCCGGGGACAGGTCAAGCCCACCGACGATGTTGCAGAGTTTGCCCTGCGCATCGGCGACGATGGCCTGATCCTCGCCCAGCGCCTGGGCCACTGGATTTCCCGTGCCCCCGAGCTTGAGGAAGACATTGCCCTCGGCAACATCGCACTGGACCAGTTGGGCCATGCAAGGTCATTCCTGACCTATGCCGGTGCCGCCTGGGGCAAGTCCGAGGACGACCTCGCGTACTTCCGCCGCGAACACGAATTCCGTTCCGCGCACCTGTTTGAGCAGCCCAACGGCGATTTCGCGGTGACCATCGCCCGTCAGTTCATTGTGAGCTTCTACCAGTTCGAGCTTTACACCAAGCTCATGGAGTCCACCGATCCCACCATCGCTGCCATCTCCGCGAAGGCCGTCAAAGAGGTGGATTACCACCGCGACCACAGCGCACAGTGGGTGCTTCGGCTCGCCGGCGGCACTGATGAGTCCCGTGCACGCATCATCCAAGGCTTCAAGCTGGTGTGGCCGTATGTGGACGAACTCTTCGAGGATGACGAGCTCACCACCCGCCTGGCTGAAGCTGGAGTTACTGTTCAGCCTTCCAGCCTCCGTGCGGAATTCGATCGCCTCACTGGCAACATCATGGCCGAGGCAGAGCTGGAAGTTCCCGGTGTCCCGCAGTCATTGGGCGGCGGGCGGCGTGGCAAGCACTCCGAGTTCCTGGGCTACATCCTGGCTGAAATGCAGGTCCTGGCCCGCGAGCATCCAGGCGCGAGCTGGTGACCAGCATGGCGACGCAGTCAAAGACAGCTGAGCAGCGGGCCTGGGACATCGCGTCCACGGTCTGCGATCCGGAAATCCCGGTCCTCACCATCGAGGACCTGGGGATCCTTCGAGGCGTGCGGGTTGTTGAGTCGCCTGAGGCGGCCACCGCAGATGGCCAGCACGACGGCGGCACCGCAACTACCGCCGTCGAGGTCACCATCACGCCCACGTACTCGGGTTGCCCGGCGATGGATGCCATTGGTGACGACCTGCGGACGGCCTTCGTTAAGGAGGGCTACGCGAGTGTGCACGTCAACCTGGTGTTGTCTCCGGCGTGGACCACTGACTGGATGACCGAGTCCGGCAAGGCCAAGTTGGAGGAGTACGGGATCGCTCCGCCCAGCGGCATGGCTGCCGCAGGTGGCCACTCCGGTCCTGTGCGGCTGAGCCTCGCCGTCAAGTGTCCCCAGTGCAACTCGTTGAACACCAAGGAAATCACCCGCTTTGGTTCCACGTCCTGCAAGGCGTTGTTCGTCTGCCAGGACTGCAAGGAACCGTTCGACTACTTCAAAGTCCTCTAAGGAATTCCATGACCACCGAAACCCAGACGGCCAGCCGCCGTCGTGCGTCTTTCCACAACCTGACCGTCGCGGAAGTCCGGCGCCTCACGGACGATGCCATTGAGGTCACGTTTGGTGTTCCGGCCGAGCTTGCCGGGCAGTACGACTACCTCCCGGGGCAGTACGTCGCCCTGCGCGCCACGCTGCCGGATGAGAACGGTGAGCCGCACGAGGTCCGCCGCAGTTACTCGATTTGCGCAGAGCCGCGCAGCTTTGAGGACGGCAGCAGCGAGATCCGCGTGGCCATCAAAAAGGACCTGGGCGGCCTTTTCTCCACGTGGGCCAACGCCGAGCTCAAAGCCGGGGATGTCCTGGATGTGATGAGCCCGCAGGGAGCGTTCATCTCCCGGCACGGCAGAGACGGCGCCTCGGTTCAGCACAACGTCATGAACTCCATGAACCACCCGGAGGAGCTGGCGGGGGAGCCGGGCAACTTCGTGGCGATCGCCGCGGGTTCGGGCATCACGCCGGTCATCGCCATCGCCCGGACGCTGCTGGCCGCCAATCCGGAGACAACTTTTGACCTGGTGTACGCCAACAAGGCTGCCATGGACGTGATGTTCCTCGAAGAGCTGGCGGACCTGAAGGACAAGTACCCGTCCCGCCTGGCATTGCACCACGTGTTGTCCCGCGAGCAGCGCATTGCGCCGCTGATGACCGGACGTATCGATTCCGAGAAACTTCAGGCCCTGCTCAGCAGTGCCATCCGTGCCGAGGACGTGGACGAATGGTTCCTGTGCGGGCCGTTCGAGCTGGTCCAGTTGTGCCGCGACACCCTCGCTGCCCGCGGCGTGGAGCCCGAGCATGTTCGGTTCGAGCTGTTCACCACGGGCCGTCCGGATCGTCCCGAGGGCAACGCCGGCCGCCCGGTTGTGGAGGACGAGTCGCAGGACACCTACAAGATCACCTTCACCCTGGATGGGTTGACCGGTGATGTTGCCAGCCCTACCCACGCCCGCGAGTCCATCCTCAACGCTGCATTGCGCGTCCGCCCGGACGTTCCGTTCGCGTGCGCCGGCGGCGTTTGCGGCACCTGCCGTGCCAAGCTGATCACCGGTACGGTGACCATGGATGAGAACTACGCCCTTGAACAGGACGAGCTGGACAAAGGCTACGTCCTCACCTGCCAGTCCCACCCCACCAGCGAAGAAGTTACCGTCGACTTCGACGTCTAAGGAGTCCCATGATCGAGCTCTCCCTTGCCAACGGCATTGCCGAAATCGTCCTCAATTACCCGGACAAGCTGAACTCACTGAACGAGGACGCGCTTGCCCAGCTGGACAAAGCGTACGACGACGCTGCTGCCGCCGCCTCACGCGGTGAGGTGCGGGCGCTGCTGCTTCGCGGAGAAGGCCGCGCCTTCTGTGCCGGGCGCGACATTTCAGGGGTGACACCGGAAACCGATGATGCCCAGGCTTATCTTGGCGGACTTGTTGAACCGCTGCTGAGGAAGATGGCTGCGTTCCCGGCGCCCACGTTTGCCGCCGCGCACGGCGCCTGCCTGGGGGTTGGGCTGGGACTGCTGCTGGCCACGGACGTGGTGTACGTGGCGGACAACGCCAAGTTCGGTTCACCCTTTGCCAAGCTTGGGGCCACGTTGGACTCGGGCGGGCACTGGTACTTCACGGAACGTTTGGGCATGCACCGCACGCTGGACCTGATCTACACCGCGTACCTTATTTCCGGGGCGGAAGCCGTGGAGCAGGGAATGTTCAGCCGGGCAATGCCGGCGGATGTTTTGCTGGACGAGACGCGGGCTATTGTTGCGCGCGTTGCCGTTGGCGCCACTGAGGCCTTCAATGCTTCCAAGGAACTGGTGGCCCACATTCGCGATCAGCGCCTGGGCCTGTGGGCATCCATGGCCGAGGAAAACTCGGAACAGGCACGGCTCTGCAAAACCGACGATTACGCCGAAGGTTTCCGTGCGTTCCAGGAGAAGCGGGCGCCCGTATTCAAGGGGTGACTGGTGGCCGTGGCCGCGACTACCGAAACTCTTCATGCGCTGAGAAGGTTCGGATTCACCAACTGAAGGTGTTGGTGATTGCACGGTCGGTCTTGTAGTCGGCCTTATCCGGATAGGCCCAGCGAAGGATTTTGTACTCGTCTCCCCGCTGTATCGCTTCAATGGCAACAAACTCTTGGTTTCCTGCCCGGTTGAACTCCACCACTATTCCGAGAATCTTTTCTTTCCCGGGGATCAGCTGGTAGATCTTGGGCACCCACATTATTGGCTCTTGGTTGGCCTCTTGCTTGGCAGCTGCTTCCGCTTCGCTCTTCTTACAGTCCTCCACGCTTTGTTCACTGGAACTGTCCAGGTGCTCGCAGAATTTGCCGTTGTGACCCGCCAATGAGTAAGCGAAGGTGGTGCCGAGATCGCTGGCTTTGGCGTCGTCGTGCCCCTGAGCGCATCCACTCAGGACAAGAGTGGCCGCCGCCAGCAATGCCACCGCAGCCAGGTACTTCCTCATAGTGTGTTGCTCCTATTTTGCTGCTTGGCCGGCAAGCGCTTTGGCCAATTCTTCGGTGCTTAGTTTCCTCCACGCCGAATCCGTTGAGCCCTGCAATGCGGCTTCCGGACTCTGCGTTTGGACCCACCATTTGGCTTCGAAGACTCGCTGGTCCAGCATCACCCGGTCGCCCTTGTGGTAGACGGTTGTGGCAGACCACGCAGGGTAAGTTGCTGGGGGCACAGTGACCTCAGGCTTGGGCCGGTCGCCGGGTAGGACTGGCCCGATTAGTTTCCAGGGGGCCGCTGCCCGGTCCGGGACGGGGTCATTGGGAACGTCTTCTTTTGTCCACCACTTGGCCTCGTAGACGTTGCCTTGCCACACGATCCTGTCCGACTGCACGTATGTGGCTACCGGCGACCACACCGGGTAGGGGCTGGTGGTTGGGTCATCCACTACGGCGGTGGCAGTGGTGGTTGGCAGCATCGGGCTGGGTGAGGATGTTGCTTTGGAGCCAATGTCTGTACCCAGGACGTCGGAGAAACGCGCGGCGCCTTGTGGCACACCGCTGCAGGCGTCGGACACCACAGTCAGGGTGGGGTAGTTAGGCCCGCATTCGGCATCCCGGTTCAAGGACCACATGGACATGCGGCCAACACCCTTGCTCTGCGCGAAGTCGTGCAAACCTTGGGCGTCGGACAGGGTGAACACGTCAGCCACAATGTCGTTCTGGCCGATCATGGGAGTCAGGCCGATCTTGCGCCACAGGGTCTGTGCACCAAGACTCTGCTTCGCCGCCGAGTACGCATCGTCCAACTGGGCATGCGTTGCCTCGGCGGCCGCGATGGAGGCCTGCAACATCGACTGCCCGGCCACCCTGCTTTCGCCATAATCCATGGTCATGATGTTCACACCGGCCAGTTCCACGCCGCCGGAGAGCATCTGAGCGACGGCGGCCGTCCCGTCCGCGGTCAGCCCCGATGGGGCCACGGGTAACGTCAACCAAACGGACAGGCTCTTGCCCTCGGCCTGCCGGTCTTTCTGTAGAGCGGAGATGGCTTTGGCTTGCCGTGCAAGGGCGGCTTTGTCTGCCAGGGCGGTGCCCTCGATGTCCAGGTCAATGGTGTTGAGCTCGTAGCGTTCAACCACAGTCGAATAGGCCTGCTGGAGCCGTTCGTCGTCCCTGCACGCGGTGGCGAGTTCCTGGTTGGATAACCCGCCGAAGGAAACAGCTATATCGCCGCCGGTTTGCCGGAGGCGGGCTATGCGCCGGTCAAGATCAAGGTCTGAAGCGGCTGCGTCCAGGCTGTAGAAGGATCCCCAGGAGGGGGTGCATCCGTCCTTGGCATCGGCCACGATGAAGGACAGGACTACTGATTTGCTGGTGGCGCCGGCCGGTTGCTCAAACGCGTACCGGGGTGTTGCCGTCACATCAACGTATCCCATGAAATGCGATGGTGACGCTGCCGCGGCACGGGTATCGGTGTAATTACGCCAGGAAACGACGCCGGCACCTACAACTACCGCTATGACGGCCAGCAGCACGGAGAGCCGAACCCAGGACAACTTTCGCCCAGGAAAGTGCTTCGACATTATTCCCCCAACATAATAAATTTCCCTAGACCGCATTGGAATCCAAGGCTCCTGTTATCGATTACTATAAGGGCAATTGGCGACGCTTCTGACACGGAAGCGGACGTTCAACCGGCTATGCGGCCGGAAGGCGCGTTTCGCAGTCTGATGGGGAATAATGACGGACCAGTTGGTTGATTTATCCGACGTCGAGCGGGATCCCAAAGAGCATCCTTCGGACCGTCCGGAAAATGCAGGTAGGAAGAGGCAATGGGGGTCTGAGCGGCGGTCTGAACCGTTGGCTATTGTTCATCCGACGCCGTCTTCCCGGAAGATCGTGCTCGGCAGGCTCGCCATGCTTGTGACGGTAGGGGCTTGGCTCTACTACGTGGTTTCCACCATTATTCGGCAGTTTGTTGACAACCCGAACTCGGGATTCCGATTCGGATTTGAGTCCATTTCCTACCTCATTGTTGTGACGTTCTTGACCTTTTCCGCCTTGATGTACCTTATGGCGCGGCAAGGGGCGCTGTACCGGTTCAAGGAGCATCGCAGGGTACCCCGAGGCGAACTTGACGCCCACTTTGCCAACTATAAAGAGGCCGTGACGGTGTTGGTGCCCTCCTATGCCGAAGAACCGCAGGTGGTCAGGGGAACGCTGTGGTCGGCTGCACTCCAGGAGTTTCCGGATTTGCGGGTGGTCTTGCTCTTGGACGATCCACCGCACCCTACTGAGCCGGAAAAGATTCACCGCCTTGAACAGACCAGGGCGCTGGCGGGTCAGATCGCGGATGCTTTGTCCTCCCCGGCGGAACGTGCGAACAAAGCCCTGAATACCTTCCGGGAGAGGCGCGGATTGCTCCTTCAAGAGGGGAGCCGGGGCGTAAATCAAGCAGACAAAGCCCATGAGCTCGGTCTCCTGATTGCGGAATATGAAGCGGCCGTGGAGTGGCTGGAAGCGATGGCTGAAGCCGAGACTGTAGAAGACCATGTGGACGAGTTCTTTGTGGACCTGGTCATCATGGGACTGGCACGTGAACTGAGGCTCGTTCTGTTGGCGCTGGACGCCGCAAAAGCCCAAAACACGGCGCCCAGCCCCGAACGGATGGAGCAGCTTTACCTACGGCTCACGTGGATTTTCAATGTCCGCACTGAGACTTTTGAACGTAAGCGCTACGCCAGCCTTTCCCACGAGGCGAATAAGGCCATGAACCTCAACGCCTACATCTCCCTCATGGGTAAGCGGTGGCGGCGGGAAGAGACAGCCGGGAGCGTGGTGCTTCGCCCGTCCCTGGTTCCGCGTGAAGACGATGTGTTGGTTCCGGACAGCACCTATTTGCTGACATTGGACGCCGATTCTCTACTGCTGCGGGACTACTGCCTGCGGTTGGTCTATTTCCTGGAATCTGCGGGCAACGAGCGTGTGGCAGTTACGCAGACCCCGTATTCGTCGTTCCGCGGTGCGCCCACCCGCATCGAGAGGATTGCCGGTGCCACCACGGATATTCAGCACATCCTCCATCAAGGAATGACGTTCCATGGAGCCACTTTCTGGGTGGGTGCCAACGCGATTATCCGCAAATGCGCCATTGAGGACATCGTTGAAGTTGAAACGGTTGGCGGGTTCGAAATTCGAACCTATATTCAGGACCGGACCGTCATTGAGGACACGGAATCCAGCATTGACCTGGGAACCCACGGATGGACCCTGGTGAATTATCCGGAGCGTTTGAGTTACAGCGCCACGCCGCCGGACTTCGGTTCCCTGGTGGTGCAGCGTCGACGCTGGGCAAATGGCGGACTGCTGATCCTTCCCAAGCTCTGGAACCAACTCTCGCAGCGGCGAAGTCAACGCCAACGGATACTGATCCGCGAGGTTCTCCTGCGCGTCAATTACATGGCGTCTATTACCTGGGCCAGCTTTGGGCTTCTATTCCTCTTGGCGTACCCCTATGACAGTAGGCTCCTCAGCCCTGCAGTCTTCATTGCCGCCCTGCCGTACTTCCTCTGCATGGGATCCGATCTCCGCGATTGTGGCCACCGCTTCAGCGACATCTTCCGCATCTATGGCTTCAACCTCATCCTGCTGCCGGTCAACCTGGCCGGTGTTTTGAAGTCTCTCCAGCAAGGCCTCACAGGGGACAAGATTCCCTTTGTCCGAACGCCCAAAGTCAAGGACCGGACGGCTGCCCCCGCCATCTACGTCCTGATTCCGTACGCAATCGTCGCGTTCTCTGTCCTGACGGTTTGGCGGGACGCCCAACAGGGCAATTGGGGCAACGTCGCTTTCGCCTCACTGAACGCGGTGTTGGCCATGTGGTGTATCCAGGCATACATCGGCTTGTGGAACTCCGTGGTGGATGTTGTCCTGGGGGCGGTCAACTGGCTTTACGTTGAACCGAAGAAGAAGGACAAGCCGGAATCGTTGGTTGTTCCCAAGACTCCCGAGGAAGTGGATTGGGAATCCATCCTCTACCACGGTGACCGCCGGCTTAACCGTGACCTCCGCGGCGGGACGGACCGCCGTCGTCGAATTTCACTGCGGTAGTCGATTTACGGAGGCTTATCAAAAAAACAGGGCCTTCCGCCTGATGGCGGAAGGCCCTGTTTTGTTGATCGGATCTAGTCGGACCAGATGCCTCCGTCGAGCAATGCCACGGCACTGTCGAGGATGCCGTCGCTGGTGTCAGCAACAGCAATTTCCACGGTGACAGGAACGCCTGGTTGCACCGGAACTGAACACGTAAGGGCGGTGGTCATACCGTCCATGGTGGTGTTGAATCCGCTTGCTCCGGCGGTGTTGTCAATGTAATAGCTTTGGTTCGTGTGATCGTTGACGTTGTTGACGCTGATCGGGGTTTGTGTCCCGGGTACCAACGCGCAGTTGGTGCCGTTGACAAAGACGCCCATGACGTCATTATAGTTGCTGCCTACATACTCCGGGTATTCTTCGCTGGCGAAGAAATACCGAACGTGGAGGGTGTCACCGGACGGAACAACTTTTGCCCAGTACGAGGCTGCATCGAACGTGGGCAGACCTCCAATGAATTCGGACAACGTGGTGTTACCAGGGGTTCCCAAATCGCTGGAAGCCTCCTGTCCGGGTGTTCCCACAGAGTTCTGCATGTTGCCTGTTGACAGGATCCACGCAGCACCACCAGGGCCGTAGTCAGTGGCCCGGCCCCACTGGGATGAGTCCCCGGCGCCGCCCTTTTCCTGTACGGCGATGCCGTCACCGAAGACTTCTTCGGTGACGTCGTCAACCGGCGGCGTCACGGGCTTGCAGAGGTCGCCTTGCCAGAGGACAAGGTTCTTGGTGAGTTCCTTCTTCCACTCATCTGTCAGCTTCATGCCAAAGACCTCGACGCCGGCAATCACGCCTATCCGCCCTGCCAGTCCTACCTCGTGGGCGCACGTTTCAGGCCCGGTGGCGTACTTTGCATAGGCATCGAAACCACCCGTGAGGCCAGCAATTCCGTACAACTTGGCAGTCAGTGTGGGGCCGATGGTTACGGAAGACTCGCTGGTCAACTGCGGTCCTTGGAACGTTGCCTCAGCGTTGCCGCCGTACTCAGCTACAGGCTGGAAGTTGCCGTCCTTATAGGACATACCAACCGTGGTGGTGGCAGATGCCGCCGCCGTGACGAACGTATCTGCCGTCCATTCGCTCTTGGCCTTGAGATCAATGGAGGAAATGAACTGGATTTCCACAGGCACAGGACCCACTTGGACGTGAGCCCAGGTGTTGACGGTTCCCAGGTTCTTCTCGGCCGTTCCGGTCAAAGTACCCGTTGCCCTGGCTGTCGTTTCAGCGGACAAGCCCGTGTCCAGCGTGAATTTAGCCTGCTTTAGTGAGGCCCAGTGGATATCTACTTCCGCGTTGACATCGGAACTGACGCCGAATTCGCTGCTGAGTGCCAGCGTGCCGGTGCCTTCTACATCCACAGTCTTCCACGCTGTGCCGGTTACGGATTTCCTCAGGGTGTCGGAGAACTTGAAGGTCTTTTCGAAAATGGGCAGTGACACGTCGCTGGCTGTGGCCAGTTCATCTGCCGGAATTCGCCCGCCATTGCGGTTGAAAGGAGCAGCGGATGCCTGGGCGTTGTCGATCACTTCGACGCCGTCGGCGGGAAGGAACTCTTGCTTGACGATGGTGGTGGTTGGCGTCACCAGGCCGTTGGTGTCGTAGATGGCGTCAGGCAGGGTGGCCTGTTGAACAACGGCTGTTTGTTTGCCGTCGGGGGCATTAGTGACCTGCTGGACCCGAACCAGCATCCCGTCAGGGGTGAATTCTGAGAATCCGGATACAAGTACGTTTCCGGGATCGATATCCGGGGCACCCGCTCCTACGGAGTTGAAGGTGATGGTGGTATCGCCCTGAACGTACTTCTGTGCCAAGGTGGCGCTGTCAATGATGAGCGTATCCGGCGAGGTGACCACGCCATCCTCGGCTGGTGGCAACGACAACCGGTAAAGATAGGCCGCCATGGCATCACGATTGATGGGCGAAAGGGGACGGTAGGAAGCAGTACCGTCTCCGTTGTCCCAACCCGTAGCGATTCCCTTCGCATGGAGCCAGGAAATCTCAGTGTAGAACTGCGTGGTGCTGCTGATGTCAGAGAACGGAGGCGTGGTTGGTGCTTGGAATTCAGGCTTATTTTCAAAGCGATAGAGGAAGGCCGCCATCGCATCCCGGTTAATCGCGGATGTGGGCCGGTACTCCCGTTTGCCGTTTCCCACGTCCCAGCCAGTGGAGATTTGTTGCTGATGCAGCCAAGCCATTTCCTTGTAATGCTGCTGGCCCGGACTGACGTCTTGGAACGGCGAGGTGCCGGGTGCCGTGAACTCAGGGCTGCCTGCTAGCCGGTAGAGGAATGCCGCCATCGCGTCACGGTTTATGGCAGTGAGGGGGCGGTATGTTCCATCGGACCAGCCGGTGGAGATTCCCTCATTTGCCAGCCACGACATTTCCTTAGCGAACATCATGCCTGCGGGGACATCGGTGAAGGTAACGGCTTTTTCGGTTTCACCAGCGGCGGTAGCTGCTGTCTGGCCTGTGAGGACCAACGAAGCACAGAAAAAACCAACCATCACGGTACGGCTGGATCGGGAAAAGCGCTGTCTTTTGTGATGCCCCGCAGGGGGTATGGGCGCGGTGGGGTCAGGCGATCTGCTCAAGGGGCGCTCTCTCATAAAACGTCATGTGCCCGTCACCAATTGCCTCACTGGTGATGGACCTGGGTGCGAACGGAAATTTTTATGTTGCTTTAGTTGCAATACTGAGCTATTGCGGTGGGCTGGTATCAGCATCTTTTCACTGGGTGTGTAAGTACGCTGGTGCGGTGATCATAAAGGCTTTTTAGTAAATAAGTCCATAAGGGCGGTAGATGTTAATTTCCAGCAAACGGCTGGTTGCCCGTCAGCCTGGGCACCCACTGCGTCCGTTTCCGCTGCCACCCTGAGTCAGGGAAGCTTGAAGCCGGAGAGGGCGCCATTCCGGGCGAGGACGGCAACGCCTTCGTTAGTCGTAGGAATGTCGCGGAGTGTGCCCATGGTCAGCGCTGGTACGGCCTTCGCGCTCCTATCGCAGGGGTAGAGCGTTGACCCCCCGGTTCCCAGGTTTCCTTCGGGTTGAAAGGGGAAAGGGGCGTCGGCTGGCAGGGGGTACGTGGCCGATTCGGAGCAAAGGAACACGTCATCGTTTGTCGCCGCCCGGCTCTCTCCGCTAAGGGTGTTAACCATGGTCATGCCATCAGGGCCGCCGGTCAGCACCACGTCTCCCCGGCTCGGCGAAGGAACCAGCAAATCCGCTGCTGCTTTGATGGGTGTGGATGTTGTCTGCCACTTTGCCTCGCCCGAGACCGGGTCATAGCCCACTAGCTTGCCTTCAGCATTTTGGTAAGTTCCGCCTGGTACAGCCATGGTTCCTTGGGTGTATTCGCAGCGAACCGGGAACGCATTGCCATCCATAAGCGTTGTTTCGGTCTTTCCCACACCGCTGGAGCACCATTTTTCGGAGCCCTCAGCTGTCCACAGTTTCTCCCCGGTAGAGGCGCGGAAACCTACAGTCCTATGTTTGGTCAGGTCTACTGTAAAGGTTTGTTCCATGAGTCTGACGTAGTCAGTTTCCGAAGTTGGATTGATGCCTACAGAGCCGATGTAGAGGTCTAGTTTCTTGGAGTATTCAAAAGACCATCCGAGGTTGGTAGTTGCGCCCGGCCCAAAGATAGACTCCACGTCGGCTTCCCACAGCTTGTCGCCAGCGGAAACTCTGGCAAGCCGTTCTTTGCCGCCTTCCACCACGGAATAAAGCCCGTCGCCCACCAATCTGAAATTGCCGGTAAGGGGATTCACCTCTGGACCCGTCGAGTCCGCGCCAGTACTCAAGTCAACTCTGTGCTGCGTTGTCAGGCGGGTTTGGGCGTTTAACGACGTGAAGCACATGTCCTTCTCATCGTCGCAGGCGGCCGGACGGGACTCGATCAGCTGCGGGTCTCCCCGGTAAAGCTCTTTGCCGCTTTTCAAGTCGACGGCCACCGGAGCGGTCCACCACGAGGTGCCACCGTCGGTGCTTGGGGCAGCGGACTCCTGTAAAAACACTGCCACGCTTTCGCCTGTGGAGGTCTTGGTTACGGCAGGAGTCAGACTAACGCCGGGGGCACCTATGCCGGGATGAACCGCCTGGGTCCATAATTCCTTCCCGTCAGTGACGGAGACGGCGTGGGCAGTCACGCTGCTGGCAGTTTTTGCGTAGACCAAGGCGACGCCGTCGGTCACTTCTGGTTGGGCGATAGGGCTGAGGGCTACTTCCCAGATCGCACCGGCGCTTGTAGCGCTCCTGTCCAGCACATTGGTGGAAGGAGAGGGGGTTCCAGTAGATGCAGGAGCAGTACATGCCCCCAGGGTTAGAGACACCCCGACGGCTGCGACCGCCAGAGCAGTAGATTTTTGGCGCGTAGGCCCATGCACGGCAGATATCCGTGAGTGCATTGATTCCCCCAAGTTACGTTTACATCAAAGACGGCTAGTGGCAGCCGTTCAAAGCAAGA
Organism: Paenarthrobacter sp. TYUT067; assembly: GCF_023656375.1. Taxonomy (NCBI): domain Bacteria; kingdom Bacillati; phylum Actinomycetota; class Actinomycetes; order Micrococcales; family Micrococcaceae; genus Paenarthrobacter; species Paenarthrobacter sp. TYUT067. Next base: position 72,138 of record NZ_JAMOIT010000004.1, on the reverse strand, counting down.
TTACTCATAAGTATGCTTCTTTCAGATATATTGAGCATGTTGCGGCTCGGTTGTCGCGCTTTATATAAATGGGGATTTCATGAAAACAGCCATCCAAAATAATCGCGGGGTGTCCTGGCGGACTGTGACCGCTGTCGTCGTTCTCAGTTTCGGGCTTTTACTCGGCACACTCCACGCACCAACGCAGGCGAGCGCTTCTTCCACTGCTCATGCCGTCACAGACCTGAATTTGCTTTACTCGAACCGCCCATCGGTGAGGGCAATGTTTGATGGCATCAACAAGTACCGCAAAGCCAATGGGCTGAAGCCGGCTGTTCTGACGCTTGCTGGGACGGACCAGGCACAGGGATGGACAAATGATTGGCAGCGTCTGGGAATCCGGCCAGCTGACACAACGGAGGACTTACCGGGCCTCCGCTGGGCAGGCTACTTGTCATATGCCTGCATGGACGGTCAAGAGTCCGAGGCCGTTAAAGCCTGGATTGAGTACAACGGTGACTCCATGAAACGGGCATCGACCGAGTCCGCTTACGCTTTGGGGGTAGGGGTGGCCCCCGGTTTGCATGGAAGCCTCAGGATGCAGGTGGTTGGTTATGAATTCACCGGTTCTGCTCCGTCAACGGTCTTCACCACAGTGGATGACTATTTCGCCTATATCGATGCCGCCAATGCATTCGCTGCGCCCGCTGCTTCCCCGTTTCAGGACATCAAAACCGACCAGCAGTTTTATAAAGAAATGACGTGGCTTTCGGCAAAGAGCATCTCGGCCGGCTGGAAGGAAAACGACGGATCTTCCGCATATCGACCGCTCACGTCGGTCAGCCGTGAGGCAATGGCTGCGTTTATCTACCGGATGGCTGGCTCACCTCCATGGACACCTCCTCAGACGTCCGCCTATGTGGACGTTCCAACCAGCCACCCGTTCTACAAGGAGATTGCGTGGCTGGCCATGTCCGGCATTTCAACCGGATGGGAGAACCAGGACGGCAGCAGCAGCTTCCGGCCAGGCCTACCAATCGCCCGTGACGCGATGGCTGCGTTCCTTTACCGGGCATCAGGCTATCCGGCCTACACTCCGTCGGCCGTGTCCCCTTTCCAGGACGTAGCCCCGCAACAACAGTTCTACAAGGAGATGGCCTGGCTGTCCGCACGAGGCATTTCGACGGGTTGGACGGAAAACACCGGGCAGAGGACATATCGTCCCCTGACTTTGATCACACGTGATGCAATGGCGGCGTTTCTATATCGAATCGCGGACAAGGCCCGCTAAGGCGTCGCAAAAGCGGGTCCGGCTCATAGTGAGCCGGACCCGCTTTTTTGGTGGCCCCTTACGGGTGGCCGGGCAAGGTCTCGCAGGCGATGCGGTCCTTGTCTGAGTCCAACTTCGCGACGTCCCCGTACCACGGGTAGTACTTGTCGAACCATGCCTGGGCGGCCTGCCACGTACTGAAACTCGTGCAGTTTACGCTGTCACCCGGATTTGCCGGTGGCTGCGGTGTTACCGGCGGCGGAGGTGTGACCGGAGGCTGCGGCGTCACCGGCGGCGGCGTCACGGGAGGCGGCGGAGGCGAACAGGTGCTGCCCGTGATGCCACCGTTGCCGCCGTTGACGAACCGGTACATGAACGCTGCCATGGCGTCACGCGCCACTGGCTGGACCGGGTTATAGGCGCGGCAGCCGTATCCGATGTCCCAGCCGGTGGAGATGCCCTTGGACGCCAGCCACGTGATCTGTTGGTAGAACTGGCTTCCAACCTGGACGTCCACGAATGGAGAAGTGCCAGGAGCAGTGAAGGCGGGGTTGCCCCCGAACCTGTACAGGAAGGCAGCCATGGCATCGCGATTGACCGGGCTGAGTGGGCGATAGGTTGTGGAGCCATCCAGTTCTGTCCAACCCGTGGAAATGCCGCTCGCTGCGAGCCAGGTGATTTCCTTGTAGAACTTGCTCGACGGCGTGATGTCGGCGAAGGGCGACGTCGCCGGGGGTGTGAAGCCAGGTTCGCCGGCCAGTCGATAGAGGAAGGCCGCCATGGCGTCACGGTTCACGGCAGTAAGTGGCCTGTAGGTTCGGCTCCCGTCCGCTTCCACCCAACCGGTGGAGATGCCTTGCGAGGCGAGCCATGCGATTTCCACGTTGAATTGTGTGGACCCAGTGACGTCGCTGAAAGTGACGGGGCCTGGGTCAACGGGTGTGCTTTCAACCGCGATGGTTGGCACAGCAACCGTGGTGGTTCCGCAGCCGCCCAGCAATGTGGACGAAATTGCCGCCGATTCAGCCGCATCCACAGTCAACTGCCAACGGTATTTTACGAGGACCCAGTCCGTGACGTATCGGCAAGCAGTCCCAGCCAGTGGAGGCATCCACTCTGCCGGATCGCGGTCGCTTTTGGACTGGTTCACATTGTCTGTCACAGCTTCCAAGGCCACGTTTAACGTGAGGTCGTTGGCGTAGTCGCGCCGTTGCTCGGCCGTCCAGGCGCTCGCGCCGGAACCCCACGCCTCGGCGAGGGGGACCATATGGTCGATGTCGACGTCGGACGCTACAGTCCAGGTGCCGCCGTCGTACCAGGAGTTCCATTGCCCCGCAGCTACGGTGCATCCCGAGGCGAACGTCACCGGCGTCAGGGACTCCTGTTGGAGCACTTCGGAGCGTGTGTCGCAGCCGTCGCCGTCAGCATCTATCCAATGCTGAAAGAGGTCGCGGTTATAGCCGGTGTTCGTTTCTGAAGCGACAGATAACGATGAGAAAAGAGTTGAAACGCTGGCCGTATCTGAGGCCATCGCGGTTTGCGGCATGAAGACAGCCGCCGACGCGGTCAGCGAAAGGATCGCCAACCACGAAAGTGCCTTGGGCATCTGGGTTCCCCATATTCGATTTTGTGCGCTCTGAGCAGCGCATTCTTTGGGATGCTACCCGCAGACACGTCTTGGACAAGGTACGTCGCGGCTCATGGACCGCGTGGCGGGCAGTTATCGCGGACAAATGTGGGTCCGCAAACATCCCTATTTAGCACTGGCCATTGGCTACCTTTTGGTCTTTGCGTTCACAACCTGTGTCTGGCTCATTGTGGGCTCGAATGACTTGGCGGATTCCCTGTCCAAAGCGTTCATGAGTACCTTGATTTACGTTCTACTGGCGCTGTTCCAGATCAAAAATCTGCGTAAAACACAGAAACGGCTTGATGAAGCCGGCCAGTTCAGGACATTCATCCGTAATCCCGACTCTTTGCCGGGGTCACTCAGCGGGATATGGAACCAAGGTATTGCAACACCGGCTCCGGGGTCGTTGCGTTTCCAGCCTGCTGTGTACGACAACCTGGAACTGTCGGGTAGGTCCACGGAGCTTAACGTGGTGGAAGTTTTGCCGGAGCGCCGGAAAGTGACCGGCAAGGACCGCAAGTACATGCCAGCGCACGGGTTCCGGGCCATAACCCTGATGACAGAGACAAACAAAATAGAACTCGCCGCGAGCCCCGAATCATTGGACAAACTGATTGAAATCGCGGGGCCGGGTTCCATCCAGGCTCCGCGAATGGGTGGATAGTTTCACATCTGCTCAGAGCTGAGCCGCGGCTGCCGCACGCTACCGGCCATGAGAGCCCGGACGAGTAGGACGGCGGACCCAATCGGCGCCAGGAACGCGGACATCATCACAAGGGGGAGCCCCACCACGGAAGCGGCAAGACCCATCATTGCCACCACAGTGATGCGCGTAAGTCGGCCGCCAGCCACCAAACCACCCAACGGCAGTGCGATGGCAAAACCCATAAGGGTTGCTGCAATGAGGATGCCGTTCCACTGCAAGGTGTGGCCGGCTCCCAGGAGCTGCGCGCACCCTTGGACCACCATGGACGCGCATCCAAGAAGAACAGACCACGGCGTAGTGGGCCCCAGGCGAGGGGCAAGTACCCGCCCCGCAAGAACCAGCAAAGGGATGCTGGCGAACGCGCCGTAGGCCAACCCGAGGTTCATGGCGTGGGTGGAATCCGTGGCAATGGGTGCCCAGGTACTCCCCGTAACGGCAAAGACCGCACACGCCAGCCCGACCACCAGCAGTCCCAGCGCCGCTCCGCCCACAACGCGGCGGCCCGGTGCAACCACTTTCCGGGGAACTACGCGTGGAGGGACCACGTCCCGCGAGGCGGCGGGCATGCCCTGTCTCAAGGCCACCACCAGCAGCACCATGGCTCCCAATGTTCCCATCATGGGAGGCATGAACATGATTGCCCCGAGAATGAGAGCCAGCGGTGCCGCCAGGACAACGGCTTGTAAGCGTCGGACGGGATGCGAACGCCGGCTTACCATCAAGGAGTACAGGGCAACAGCCAGGCACGCGGTCCCGGCGATCCACCCCGGAATCATGAAGAGCAGCGTGGAGGATCCAAACCAGCTGTAGCCCTGATTCGCGTCCGCCTCGTCAAAGCCGACGGCCCAGCTCGCTGCGGCCGTCGCCGCCAGCGCCCACGCAGGCACCGCGGCAAGCGCCACAAAACGGGCGCCACCGGCCGGCAAGCGCCCGGCCAAGCGCAACAGCACGACGGCGGAAAAACTCGCCGCTATAGGGCCGACGAATCCCGTCAGTATGTAGCGGGCAGGGCCTGTCCATGGGAGATGGAAGGTGTTACTGAAGAAGAGGGCCATACCGCCCAGGAATGCGAGCAAGGACGTGGCTGCAAGCCCCACGGCCCACCCTCTTGTTGCTGGAAAACGACGCACTTGCGCAGATGAAGCCACTTATTGCCTAACTTTTTGGCGGAAACCGCCCCCCATTGATCTCCCGCCATGTGGCAGTGGTTCACATGCTAGCCGGGGATGGACCATCATTTCGCGCCGGGTACAGTATCTATATCCTTGAGAGATGAGTGAAGTCGCGCATTCCACTGTCGCCTTTGAGGGCCGTTTCGCCCGGGAGCTCCCGGAGCTGGCCATTCCTTGGCAGGCGGAGGAAGCGACGGATCCGCAGCTTCTGGTGCTCAACCAGCCGCTCGCCGTCGAACTTGGTTTTGATCCGGATTTTCTCCGGAGCCCGGAGGGCGTACGGCTGCTGATCGGTAATGCCATCCCGGAGGAAGCTACACCTGTGGCCCAGGGGTATTCGGGTCACCAGTTCGGTTTCTATTCTCCGCGTTTGGGGGACGGGCGCGCGCTTTTGCTCGGTGAGGTTGCCTGCGCTGACGGGAAGCTCCGCGATGTCCATCTCAAGGGTTCGGGGCGGACGCCGTTTGCCCGGAACGGGGATGGTCTGGCCGCAGTGGGGCCCATGCTGCGGGAGTACATCGTGAGCGAGACTATGTCTGCACTGAACATCCCCACCACCCGGTCCCTTGCGGTGGTCGCCACCGGGCGGCAGGTTCAGCGGGAGACTCTTTTGCCGGGAGCCGTCCTGACGCGGGTGGCCAGCAGTCACCTGCGGGTGGGCAGTTTTCAGTACGCCAGGGCCAGCAATGACATGGATCTGCTGCGGCGCCTGGCTGATCATGCGATCGAACGCCACCACCCGTCGTCGGACGGTGAGAGTAACCGGTACCTCGCGCTCCTGAAGGACGTGATTTCTGTCCAGGCGAGACTTCTGGCGCAGTGGATGCTGGTTGGGTTTGTGCACGGCGTGATGAACACGGACAACATGACTGTGTCCGGCGAGACCATCGACTACGGCCCGTGCGCTTTCATGGACGGCTTTGATCCGGGGGCGGTGTACAGCTCCATTGATGAAATGGGACGCTACGCCTACCGTAACCAGCCGCTGATTGCGGAGTGGAACCTGGCCCGGTTTGCCGAATCAATCGCGGCTTTGATCCATGAGGATGAGGAGCAGGCGGTGGCACTTGCCGTTGATGCCCTGGGCGGATTCCGCACGGAATACAGCGCCACATGGTTCAACGGTATGAAGGCCAAGCTTGGGCTGGCTGAGGGAATTGACGACGCCGTTGCCTCGCCTTTGGTGGATGAGCTCCTTGAGCTGGTCCAGGAGGCGCGCGCAGACTACACGTCGTTCTTCCGCAGTCTCGGCAAGGCGGCCCGCGGGGATGTTGAACCTGCACGCCGTCAGGTCCTGGATTTGGCTGCCTTCGATTCGTGGCTGGCTCGTTGGCAGGATACCGTCCCGGACGCCGATGCCATGGACCGGGTCAACCCGATCTACATTCCGCGCAACCACCTGGTGGAGGAAGCTCTTGCTGCTGCAACCGCGGGGGACACGCGCCCAACGGAACAGTTGCTCGCAGCTTTATCTGACCCCTACAGCGAACGCCCTGGCTTGGAAAAGTTCGCCGAGCCTGCACCGGAGAGCTTTGGCCCGTACCGGACTTTCTGCGGTACATAGGGCGGTTGGCGGTTGAAGCTGCTGACAGGCTAGCGACGCAGCCGCCAGGCCGGGTCGCTAGCCGTCGGCTTGCTCAGCTCCAGGCTGCCCGAACCACCATGTCTGCCCCTGCAGACAAATGGTTGCCGGTGTGCCCTGCATCCAGGACGCATACGTGCTCGGATTCGTTGGCGCTTGTTGATACCAGGCATTCTGCGGCCCTGAAACTCAGAAGTTCCACTGGAAGGCTGTCGCCTATTTGAAGTTCACTCATGACGCCCTTTTTGCTTGTCCGGGCATCACGCTCTTTATGGCTAGCCCGGGGTGGGGAAGAGAATTGTCCCCTCGGATCGCCGGGCTTCATCAGCGGTTGACTCAATACTGCCTTGTTTGGCGGAGTTTCGTCTACGCAGCCTATCCTCAACCGTTAGTTGAAGTTTGTATGCCGCACGATTGCCAGCAATTCTTCACGGAGCCCCTCGGAGTCCAGATTGATCACGGACAATACGTTGTCCTCCTGTTGGTGGGATTGCTCCAGCAGTGACAGGCCCAGGTCAGTGATTGATATCAGTTGGCTGCGTCGGTCGAATCTGTTGGGTTGACGGCTGATGTACCCACGCGATTCGAGTCTGGTCAGTAGCGGGCCCATGGTCTGGGCCTGCACGCGGACGCTCCGGGCAAGATCCCCGGGCGTAATGGGTCCTGCCGTCGCCACGGCGTCAAGGGTCAGCACCGCTGGATAGGTCAGCCCCAGCGGACGTAATTTGTCGTTCCATGCCAATTCCACAAGCCGCGCCGCAGTGGACAGCAGCCGGCTGGTTGGCCATCGTTCCATATCAGGCACTCAGGCACCCCCACGCTTCCGAATAGTCAGGTTGCTTACTAGGTTACATTAGGCCTGTGCTGCAATCGGACGTGGCGGTGAACGATGGGGTCCCGCGGCTTCTTAGATCAGGCTGCTGAAGATGTTCCAGCCGTTGCCGATCTGACCTTGGTTGAAAAGCGAGTAGTCTCCTTCCACGCCGAGGTTGGCGTAGCTGTAGAGATTTCCGTCCCGGTTGTAAGCGAGGAGGTCACTGCGGGAAATGTTGTATGACTTAATGAAGGGGCCGGCGCTGCTGATTTCGGGCATTTCGTCCCAGCCGTGGCCCACCCTCGATGGTGTACTCCAGCCGCCCTGTCCATCCGTGGGGTACTGGAAGAGGATGCCGTTACGGTCGCGGGCGAAGATGTCCGCTGTCCCGTCACCGGTGGTGTCTCCGGCGGCAATGATCTTGTCGAAGATCTGCCAGCCTGAGCCCACCTGAGAGGGGGCAAGCCAGCCGCCTTCGCCGTCGCCGGGGTAGAGATGAAGCTTGCCTTGACGGTCGCGAGCGAGGACGTCGTTGATGCCGTCACCGTCGAAATCACCCGGTCCCACGATCGAATCGAAGATATTCCAGCCGGCACCGACTTGAGAGAGCGCCAGCCAGCCGCCTTCGCCATCACCGGGATAAAGATGAAGGTTGCCGGTGCTGTCACGGCCCAGGACGTCGTTGTGTCCGTCTCCATCGAAGTCGCCGGGGGAGAAGACGATGTTGAAGATATTCCAGCCCGTTCCCACCACCCGGGGTTCATCCCAGGAGCTGGGGAATTGGAGAAGTTCCATGCCAGGTCCCCAATAGACCCAGTTCGGCTCGTATGTCCGCGGATAGAGAACAAGGTCGCCGTCGTCAGTCCGTCCCAGCAGTTCAAAGTTGCCGCGGCCCGTCCACCCCATGGCCCGGTTGGACGCGGCGACGGGACGCGTCTCCCTGCTGTGGAAGACCCTCGGTGTTTCGCACGGGGTGTGGACATTCATGGAGATTCGGTTGCCCCGGTCCTCCGGGGTTAGCGTGAGGAATTCCCCTTGCCGCTCGGTTGGCAGAGGAACGCCGTTACTGAGCCACTCAAGGATGAATCCGTTAGGTGCTTCCTCGGTCTTGCACTTTTGGAACTGAGTGATGCCCAAGGTCAGCTCGGAACCCACGTAAGGCAAACCCACAAGGGGCGGCACAAAAACGTATGGCGGTGTGGGCTCTGATGGCGCTGTGGCTGCGGCTGGTGCTACTCCGGCAACGGCAGCGGGTCCCACCAACACTGCGGCAAGTACAGCCGATTTCACGGCAGATGCAAAAGTCCCCAAGATTCCCCAGCTCCGCCCATTCAGGCTCCGATTTGAGCTGAGCATAGCAGTCCGTCGGTGGCCTCAGAGCGGAGCAAAGCGCTGTGGAGCGTGTCAGGCTAGGAGAGCTCGTACGCGGATCGTCCTGCGCCTTGATCGGCACTGTGAACATGGAGGGCGTGCCGCATGGCTTGGCGGTTTTCTTCGGCAAGGTCAGGTTGACCGGCGACGCGGTATAGGTCTGCCGCCCATTGAAACTCATCGGCGGCAGCACGGAAGCGGGCCTCGTCGAAGAGCCTCCGGGCAATGTGGTGACGAACGTAGGCTTCCTCTTCGGGGGACCGGACTGTTCGCAAGGCTTTTTCGTGGAGCACGGCGGCATCATGCCAGCGGTACTGGCGCTGATGGATGTGGGCAAGCACCAGCAGCAGCTCCCGGCGGTCAGGCGAGTTCGGTAGCAGCTTGAAGCCTTGGTCCAGGGCTTCAGCGTCCCGGCCGAGTAATGCCAAGTACCTGACTCGTTCAACGGGCGGACAATCGCCTTCCAGCGCAGCTTCCAAGGCTTGACGGTTGATCACCACGTCGCGGAACGTCGTAGGGTCAGTGCGCCAAAGACTTGCAGTATCTTCCACCGTGATGTGCCCCCCATAGGCTTGTTATGGAGCCAACTGAGTCGCAGCACTGTCAATGCCAGGCTGCCGGAAACTCCATAATCTCATGAACGGTGAAGCCCGCAAGTTCGCCGGGCTGGGTGGCCTCAGTGGAGCTGGCTGTCCGGGGGCGTAGCCCGCCAGGAGTGAAAGGGGACGGTCAGCCCTGAGCGTGTTGGTGCGCAGGTGAACGGCCCGGCAGCGGCCACCAATTCGGGTGCCAACGGCACAACCCGCACCAGTTGGAGGTCGTTGCTGCCTGCAGCGGCACGGATGGTGAGGGCGTCGCCGGAGCGGCTGACACGAATGCGGACCCGGCCACCGTTCCACCCCGGAACAGGTGCTAGGGACCAGTCCGAAAAGCGGTGGGTAACCACCGCGCCCAGTTGAGCGGCGCCGTCGGCGAATTCCACGCCAGCCTTAATCCAATGCTCGGCGCTGATGCGGACGAAGATGCCCGCTTGGTCGAACTGTTGGGAGAACGCGGCCGTGAACTCAACCTCCATAGCGCTCTCCTGCGCGAAGGGGGCCAGTAGGGCGTGTTCGGTGTCGTGGATGAAACCGTAAGACGTGACGCGCCAAGCGTCGCTGCCTTCGGCGGCGGTGACCAGGAGGTCGCCTTCCTGCTCGACGACGGCGGCTGGCTGGTTGGTCCACTCACCGCGGTTCCAGGGGATGTCAGTCGGCACAGGACTCCTTGAGGTTTCAGCGCATGAAAGTTCCAGTGCTTCTAGGCAGCTGGCGTTTGGATCAGCGTATTCGATGCGGACTTTCCGATTCCAAGGACATGCGGCAAGCAGACGTGTTATCGTTTATCAATATATTGATAAACGATAAGGAGCGGGCGCGTGAAAACTGCATTCTCGACCAAAACGTCGGTTAACGTGGTGGCAAAGGTGGGCTTGTGGCTCCTGCTTGTAGCTGCCTGTGGAGTCGCTGTGGCGGCGATCCTTAGGCTTGTGTCCACAATTGGATATGCGTTTGCCGGGGTGACCACGGTGGCATTGCCAACCTTGGGCATCAGCAGGACAGATCCCTCCGCTCCCAGCATTCTTGGCCCCAAAGTTCAGCAGGTTCTCCATGGAGGCAATATCGACCTCGTCCTCCACGACCTTCCTGGAGACGCGCTGGTCCTGAATACCGCAGCCGCGGTCCTCGGGCAGCTAACCACTCTGCTGGTGTGTGCGGCCGTGATCATGCTGTGCTGGCGTTTGCTGCGTGGGGTGCCGTTCGCACCGACACTAACTCGTTCTATCTCCATCATGGGTGGGGTGCTTGTCCTGATCGGGGTGGTTGTTCCGATTCTTCTGGGATTCAGCAAACTCTTGATCGTAGACAGCTTGGACAATGTGCTCACTGTCGAGAGTCCAATTGGCAAGGGCAATCTCGACTACTACATAGTCTTCAGCGTCGACCTCCTGCCAGTGGTATTGGGGGTCGCCCTTCTGCTCCTGGCCGCTGTGTTCGCGAAGGGTGCGCAACTGCAGCGCGACACCGAGGGGCTGGTATAGCGATGGCTCCGGCTAAACAAGCCGACGAGGACATGATTCATTGCCGGCTCGATGAGCTTCTGGAGCAGCGGGGTATGACGTTGACAGACTTGAGCCGGGAGGTAGGGGTTACTCTCGCAAATCTCTCCGTCCTAAAAAATGACAGGGCTAGGGCTATCCGTTTCTCCACCTTGGCAGCCATCTGCCGGGTACTTGAATGTGAGGTCGGCGACCTGCTCGTCATCGACTAGGGCCAGGCAACGAGTGGTTTGTGTCTTTCCTGTCAGGGGCGCTGGTCCTATGAGATCCACGGGTTCTGCTGGTGATCCCGACCGGGGGTGTTGGCTTATGTTCTCTGCGAAGCCGGTGAGGGTTTGGTCCAGCTGTGGGAGCTCAGCTTGGGGCAGCTCGTACTTGGTGAACTCCGTGGGGTCGAGGGTGCGGTGGCCAAGATCAATCACTACGGTCGTTTCAGCCTTGGTCACGGTCAGGCTGGCGAACTCTTGGTATTGGCGAGTGACCTCCACCAGGTACCCGGCCCCAGCTAGCGTATCCGTGATCTTGTCCACGGAGGCTGCGAAGGTCTCCGGGGTGTGGCTGCGGTATTGGGCAAAGAGATCAATGTCATCGGACATCCGGCTGGTGACACCGTGTTCGGCAAGTGCCTGACCGCCGGCGAGGATGAACCCGTCAGCGGCGAGAACGGAAGGGCTATTTCTGTTGCTGCGCGTTGAGCGTCGTCCATGCCGGATGTTCCTTGCTTTCGCGGTGGGTGGGCAGCTGGGCAAACGCGTCATTCCATAGCTGCCGGCAGCGGTTCGGGAGGCGCATGGAGGACCATAAAGTGATCAGTCTGCCGGCGTTGATGATCCGGGCCATCTCCTGGGTGGAGCCGGAGTTCTGCAGCGTCAGCTGGTAGAGCGTTCTGCAGCGGGCGTCATCGGCGACGTCGTAGTGACGCTCGGGTCCCCAGTCCAAGTGGATGGGTAGTTCCACAACACCGGATGATGGGCCGTTCAGTTCTTCAAGGGAATCAGGGACGAGGTAGAAGAGGGAATCGGCGATGGTGTGTCTGGCCTCTGGTCCGTGGACGTACTCTCGAAGGCCGGCGCGGACTCGTTCAGCGACAGTCGTCCCTTCTCTGGCCGCTTTGGCGTGTGCTTGATTCCATAGCTCGTCCTCAATACGGACCGAACGTCTGGGCGTACCTGCCGACATGGTGACCTCCCTCCAGGGGCCTCTTCGGTCCTATTCTACAGGGGTGTCATGACACCTCAACCTGCCGCGCAGGGTCCTGATACCGCGAGCTTTCCGCACTTGGGCTATGGCGCGATTCCGGCCTGAGGACTCCAGCGTTTCCTCGGCGGCCAGCATGGCCACCGCGATACCCGTACACCTTTCTGCGGGCGTGCGGGTATCGGGCGGGGCCTGAGCCGTTACTCGGCGTACTGCAGGCTCGTCAGGAGGGCCTTGAGCTTGCTGTACTGCTCGGTTTCCATCCAGGCCGCAGCGCTTTCGGGTGTCATGGAAACTTCGATGTTGGTGGTGGCTTGCGCTCCGCCGTTGCCCATGATCAGGAAGCTGCTGGCCGAGGTGCTGTCCGGGCCCTCAGTCATTAAGTCATCTGTCACCACACCCATGAAGTAGCGGGTGTATTCGGTGTCAAAGGGATATTCGTCCTTGAAGAAGGCGAAGTGGGAGGCTCCGTGTCGGCTATTGAAGCCGGTCAGTGGCTGGGAGTCCAGGATGGTGCGGTTCACGGGCCCGCCCACCACGCCGCCGTAAATACCGCTGGTGATCTGCGCAACCTCAGCGCCCGTTTCGTCATGGATGTGCGCTGTGACTGTTTCGTAGTGCTTACCGTTCAAGTTGAAGGGCAGTCGCTCGGTTTGAGCGGTCCAGTCCGCCGGCAGCAGGAAGGAGATGTGCCCGTCCGGGAACGTGTACAAGCCGATCTGCGGGTAATCGGGCGAGACGTGAGGGGTTGACGGTTCGGTGGGTGTTATCGGCGCTGGTTCTGGCGCGGAAGGAGCAACGGTCGACGGCGGATTGGTTGCCTGCGGTGCCGGTTCCACCGGCGGCGCGGGTACAACAGGTGGCGCGGACTCGGCGGGAGTTGTCGGTGCTGCCGGAGACGGAACGTTTACTTCCTGCACGGGAGTGATCACGACGGGAGCATTGGCCAGGGGAACAGCGACTTCCGGCTTGCTGACTTGTGCGGAGGGGTTGTGTTCGGAAACCGGAGCAGCAACTACTTCTTCCAAAGGGACTGCGGGGAGATCCACCAGGCTGCTGGTTTCTGCTGCCGCAGTGGTGAATGAATTACTGGCGACCGGGGTAGCCGGTGCGCAGGCGGCGAGCGTAAGTGCCAGGGTCAGCGTTGCGAGAATGGCGTACTTGGCATGTCCGGATCGACGGTACTTCATTTTGGGTTCCTTCCCCCACGGAGTGATGGAGCAGTTCTCCTGCTCATACATGTTGTTTCCGGCAGGGGCCGATTGATTACACGTCTGCCAAAAACTTTCGCTGGCCACCTTGGTGGATGGTTTACTGACTACGTGAAATCACTGGATGACTATCTGTTCGACATTGATGATCGGCCATCGAATGGTGAGCTTCGCTTTTGGATCGGGTTTCAGGTAGCGCTCGTTGGCGGCGCCGCATATGCGCTCCCGTTGTTTGTCCTGCACTGGGTTGGGGTACGTCAGTGGGCCTTGGTCATCATCCCGCTGCTGTGCACGGGTGGCGCGGTCTGGTGGCTTGTCACAACCCTGAGGCGGCGAGGTGTGGCCACGAAGGTCATTTACCGGGCGCATGGTGGCAACCCGGCCGGCACGAGTGATTTCCTCTTTGGTCAGGTGGCCTACGAGATCACTGAGGATGGTCGCTGGAAGTGGCCAACGCCAAGCTCGGGCGAATGAGGCGGGGAATTGCCCGGTTGTTGTGACACCCTGTTCGAGAGCAATTTAGGAAACGGACCATGTATTCAGACCGCGAGCGCCACAATGACGCCGTGTATGCCGAGCACAAGGCGGCGGTTGCAGCAGGGGAGAAGCGGGTCCTTCTCAACACCAAAACCGGCGAACTTCACAGCTACCCTGCGGACGAGATTGGTTTTGCGCCTGGCCGCGGTCATGCGCAGGTCAGCACGTGGTGGGGCATGGGGATTCTGGCCGTGGTTGCCGCCATGCTCACGGTTTTCTCTGTTGTGCTGTTGCTGGCGCCGCTGGGGCAAGGACAGGGACCAATGTTGGGTGCGCTGTTTCTGACTGCTTTGGCTGGTGGCTTCACGTTCTATGCGGTCACCCTGTCCGTTCAGGAGTTCCGGGCTTCGCAGCTCCGAACGCTACGGGGTTCACCTAAGCCGAGTTCCACCGGCAGGGTTGACATACCGTCGGAGCACTAATCAAAACCTGCCTTGGGGGACAACGGAATGCGTCGTGAAACAAAAATAGGCTTTGCTCTGCTTGCGCTGCTAACTCTGACGGCCGCGGGCTGTGACGAGCGCCCATTTACCCGCGACTATGCCCGCTCTGTTCCAAACTCTGTGATTCAGGTGGGCGAGAAGTCGGACAGGACTTGGGAGTACGTGGACCGGGACGGCGTATCCAGGCAACTCAACGCCTGCGAAGACCTGAGTCCGTGGAACGGTGCCTATAGCTGCAAGTCAGCCGACGGCGCAGTTGAGTTGAGCTACTCATCATCCAAACGCATGCGGAATCCCACGCTCCTCGTCGGCGACGAGGCGGTGCCGCTGTTCTGCACCAATAGCGGATTTTGGGGCGACGGGCTGAGGTTCTGTATACCGGCGTCGGACCCTGCCGTTCCGCCTCAACCGGTCCCTCGCCGGGATAAGTCCTAACCTGTTTTCAACCCTGAGTAGCCAAACGTCGACGGCGGCTGGTTCTGTCCTGTGGCCCTAGCTCAGGAAGCTGCGCTTTCGGCGGGTGTGCACTTCTCAGGGGTCTCGGCAAAGGTGAACCAGTCGGGGAGCGCTGCGGTGTGGGCCTCCCGAACCAGCGGGTCCTTGGTTGCTGTCCAGTCCACGGTGGCTTTGACCTCTACTTCGTTCTTGTCCCACTCGAACCAGTTGATCATCTTCAGGGCGGGGTAGTCCTTGGGGATGGCGGGGTCGAAGAGTTGGCCCCACCAGGCTTCCTTGATCGTCAAAACGTCGGCACCTTCGCCGGATGCCACTGTGAGAGCTGCAGTTTCGGGGATAGCCACTGGCTTGTTCCGGGCGGTTCCATAGTCGGCATAGAAGTCGGGGACGGCCAGATCGTTTCCGCCGGCTCCGTTGTACGTGCCGGTGAGCTGCTGAAGGAATTTCCCAGGTTCCGGGATGACGTTTGCGCCCCACGGATAAGTGTTGCCCCAGTGGTAGAGGGACATGCCAACCCAATCCACGGCATCGTTGCCGGGGTAGTAGGGCGCGTAGGGATCGTCAGTGCCTGTGATGGCTCCGTCTTTGTCAGTGTCCAGGGCTGCGAAGTCAGGGGATCCGGTCACGGCTTCATATTTGCCGCCGCTGAACGGGTAACCGCCGCCGTAGTTGGGTGCCCACATCATGGCGGTGCCGGCAGCCTTGGTGTGGACCGCTGCGGCCACCAGCTGGTACGCGGCGACGTATGCGGCCGGTTGCTGACCCCAGGGGTACCAGGAGCCGTTCATCTCGTGGGCGAACCTCACTATGACAGGGACGCCTGCGTTGTTGAATCGGGCCAGCGTTGATGCGAGTTCGTCTGCTTTCTCCGACGTCACTGATGCCAAACCCTGTTTGGGCTCCAGAGTGAGGAGCATGGTTCCACCATTGGCACGGATCTGTTCGAAGGCTGCGTCGACGTTCTCTTTGTCTTTCTCTGACATGGGAAAGTCGGTGAAGGTCACTGTAACGGCCGGGCGGCTGCCAAGATTGGCCGCATACTGCTCCAGGGTCTCGTGCTCCCAATCGAGGTTCACGCCGGCAAGAATCCCGTCCTTTGGCGCCAACGGACGCGTAGGCTCACACACCGGCAGGGGAGTGGGTGAGCTGCCCGGCTGAGGCCCGGCGCAACCTACAACGACGCCGCCCAACAACGCGCCGGTAGTGATCACAGCGCCAAACTTCCCGAGCCCCCAAGTCATGGCTTTCAATGTAGCAGCGCCGCTGTACCATCAGAAGCACCACCGCATTTAGCGCGTTAAGGAGCCCGAAAATGCCTGAAACACCTGATGGTACTGCCACCACAATCAGTAAAACTTTCAGCCGTGAAACCCGGGTCTCCACCACCATCGACGCGCCTCCGTCCACTGTGTGGCGGCTTCTCACTGATGCCAAAGGCTACCCCGCATGGAACTCCACGGTGGTTTCGGTGGACGGTGAAATCGCCCCGGGATCAAAAATCAAGCTGGTTTCCACGCTGGATCCCAGCCGTACCTTCACCCTCAAGGTCAAAGAGTTCCAAGCCCCACAAAAGCTCGCCTGGGGTGACGCTCTGGGAACCAGGACTTACACCATCACGGAGACCAACGACGGGCGCTCCCTCTTTGAAATGGCCGAGAAGATCGGCGGTCCCGTCTTTCCGCTCTTTGCGTCAAAGATCCCGTCCTTTGACGCGAGCTTCACCCGGTTTGCGGCAGACCTGAAGGCGGCGGCCGAAAAGGAAAAGGAGTAACGACGGCGCTGCTGCCGCCGGCTACGGGACAAACCGGCAACGGAACGAACCAGCTACGGAACAAACCTGTAGCCCATGCCCGGCTCGGTGATCAGATGCCGGGGGTTGCCACGCGGAACTGGACTTCGGCTGGAAGGTGGCCGCCGGCGTCGGTGACAAAATTCCCGACGGCGGACGCTGCACCTTTGCGGATAAGGCGCCCGTCCACGTCCAGTCCGCTCATACGGGTGCTGGCCGTGAACTCCACAATGGTGATCTCGGAGTAACTGTTGCGGAGACCGGCGAGATCGGGGCCCTCTACTCCCTTGGCGTCAGCGAGTTCCACAATGGAACGGCCTTCCGGGGTTTCGTCGGCGAGGCTGGACAGCCGGGCGGCGGTGATGAGTTGGTTCAGCTGGACGTCGTTGGCCGGGAAGAAATTGACGGCCCGGCGGTTGCCGTAAGTGATGGTTCCGGTCTTGTCCAACAACAGTGTGGTGATGTCGCCGGCTGTTTCCACCGCTCGTCCGGAGGTGGCCAGAACGTTGTGCTGCACCAGCCGATCCATGCCGGCTATGCCGATGGCCGGGACCAGGGCCCCGATGGTGGTGGGAATCAGGCAGACCAGCAGCGCCACCAGGACGATCGGAGACGGGGTGGCGTCCGCCAGGGAGGCGAAGGGTGCCAAGGCCATGGTGACCACCAGGAACACGATGCTCAGCGAAACGAGGAGGACGTGCAGGGCGATCTCATTGGGGGTCTTTTGCCGGACGGCGCCCTCCACCAGCTTGATCATCCTGTCGATAAACGTGGCTCCGGGCTCAGCAGTAATGCGCACTACGATCCTGTCAGAGAGGACCTTGGTGCCGCCGGTGACGGACGATCGGTCTCCGCCGGATTCCCTGATCACGGGTGCAGATTCGCCGGTGATGGTGGACTCGTCCACACTGGCCAGGCCCTCAATGATTTCTCCGTCGGAGGGGATCACGTCCCCGGCCTCGCAGATGACAACGTCGTTCAGCTTCAGATCTGTGCCAGGTATGTCCTTGATAGTCCCGTCGTCCAGCCGGAGCCGGGCCATGACGCCTTGGCGGCTCGCGCGGAGGCTGTCCGCCTGAGCCTTCCCGCGTCCTTCGGCGATGGCCTCTGAAAGGGTGCCGAACAGCACCGTGAGCCACAGCCATACAGTCACAGCGATGCCAAAAACGTCTGGCTTCAGGAAGCAGATGGCCGTGCAGGCCGCCGCACCCACCAGCACCACGAACATGACGGGGGAGTGGATCATTTCCCGCGGGTCCAGTTTCCTGAACGCCATGGGAAGTGCTGCCAGAAGCGTGGACGCGTTGAGTTTGGCCGGTGCCTTGCTGTGATGGCCGGGCTCACCCGGGGCAGGAGTGCCGCCGGTCTTGAGGGGTGATGGGGTCTCCGCGGCCGGAGCCGTACTGGAGCTGGTCATTTGATAAGTCCTTCTGCGAGGGGGCCCAGTGCCAGGGCGGGGAAGTAGCTCAGAGCGGTCAGGATCACGGTCACGCCCAGCAGCAACGAGCCGAACAGGGGGCCATGGGTGGGGACTGTCCCGGCGGAGGCAGGGATTTTTCTTTGCCGGGCCAGCGAGCCGGCCAAGGCCAGAACCAACGCAATGGGCAGGAACCTGCCCAGGAGCATGGCCAACCCCAGAAGCGTGGACAGGTAGGGGCCGGAGCTGGTGATGCCACCGAAAGCTGAGCCGTTGTTGTTGGCGCCGGAGGTGAAAGCGTAGAGCAGTTCGCTGAATTGATGCGGCCCTGACGCCGGAGCGTTTGCCATTACTTCCGGGAGGAGGGCTGAGATCCCGGCGAGCACCAGCACCAAAGTGGGGGTGACCAGGATGTAGAGGGCCGCGATTTTCATTTCGCGCGGGCCGATCTTCTTCCCAAGGAATTCCGGGGTACGCCCCACCATCAGCCCGGCAATGAACACCGCAATGATGGCCAGGACCAACATTCCGTAGAGTCCGGATCCGGTCCCGCCCGGAGCTACTTCACCCAGCATCATGTTCAGCATTGCGATTCCGCCGGCCAAGGGAGGCAGGGAATCGTGGGCAACGTTAACGGCGCCGGTGGAGGTGAGGGTGGTGGACGCGGCGAAGATGGAGCTCGCTGCCGGTCCCAGCCGTTGTTCGAACCCTTCGCCCAATCCGCCGGCTGCCGCCGTCGCTGTTCCCTGTCCGGAAGACACCGCCCAGCCCATCAACGCGGTGGACGTCAGCCACAGTGTCCCCATCACGGCAGCCACGGTGTAGCCCTGGCGTTGGTCACCCACCATCCGCCCGTACATGTAGGGCAGGGCTGAGGAGATCAGGAGGATGAGGAACACCTGGAACAGGCTGGTGAACACGCTGGGGTTTTCAAAGGGGTGGGCAGAGTTGGCGTTGAAGTATCCGCCACCATTGGTGCCCAGGACTTTGATTGCTTCCTGGGAGGCCACTGGACCGCCGGGAATCAGCTGACTCACGCCGTTGGCCGTGTTGGTGACCTCCGTGGACCAGAAGTTCTGCACGACGCCGCCCATCACCAGGGCGATTGCCGCCACCGTAGCGATGGGCAACAGGATGCGGAACGAGGCCCGGGTAAGGTCCACCCAGAAGTTGCCCAAGCGGTCAGTCGTGGTCCGCGCTATGCCGCGGATCAGGGCTACCACCACCACGATTCCGACGGCGGCGGACAGGAAGTTCTGCACGGCCAGCAGGCACATCTGGACAAAGGTGCCCACGGTGGCCTCTGGCACATACGTTTGCCAGTTGGTGTTGGTGACAAAGGAGATAGCGGTGTTCATGGCAACCCACGGGTCCACGCCGGGAAGGGAGTTGCTGCCGGGTAGTACGGCTTGGAGGCGCTGAAGAGCGAAGATCACCAGGATGGATATCAGGGAGAAGAGCAGAACGCTGCGCAGATACACAGACCAGCTCTGTTCAGTCCCGGAATCCACCCCCGCCAGGCGGTAGAGGGCCCTTTCAACTTTGGCGTGTTTGGTACTTGAGAAGACCCGCGCCATATACAAACCCAACGGCTTGTGCAGCAGTGCCAGGACGAGTACCAACACGGCTATCTGGGGGATGAAGGATGCAGTACTGAAGACCACCCGCCGTCACCACTTTTCCGGGTTGAGCAGCACTGCCAGCAGGTACCCGGCAACGGCCAAGCCAAGGACGAACAAGCCAACCCACATGATGGCATCCACGCTCATTGCCCGCTCACCGGGCCATCGCCGTCAACCATCTTGCCCAAAAGGTGGGCCACCCACATCACGATTCCCATGCTCACCACAAGAATCACCACAACAGCCACGTCGGCCACTGGAACGTCCTTTCATCAGCGCCCCTTTTGCGGGGCTGATGTCAGTCAACTCCTGCAAAAGTGGCGAAAAGGCGTTCCTTACGAATCCTTAATGCGGACGCTGGAAATCTTGACGTGGTCTTAACGGGCGGGCGTTAAGGATTCGTCAAGAAATGCCAGTTTCCGGCCAGCGGGTCCCTCATCGGTGCTAATTTCGGCACGGGTTGTGATGCTGACGGTCTGCCCGGAAAGGGATCCAGTGTTGAAACATCCTAGGGAGCGTGTTTGATGACGCGCGCCCCGGAAAGACTGCCCACAGCCCAACGTTCCATTCTGCGCGGCAACCCTCTTTTGCAGACACTCGGGCGGGAAGGCGAGCGCCTGAAGGTGTCCTTGCTGCATCCGGTCCGTTCGGTGCCGTTGGCGTTCCTTGCGGTGATCATCATCGGCGCGGGGATATTGATGCTGCCCATTTCGCGGACCGGCGAGGTGGATGACCTCGTCACCACGGCTTTCTTTACCGCCGTGTCCTCTGTCTGCGTCACTGGCCTGATCACAGTAGACACAGCCACTTTCTGGACCCCGTTCGGGCACGGGGTGATTCTGATGCTCATCCAGGTAGGTGGTTTCGGGATCATGTCGCTAGCTAGCCTGCTGGCCTTGTTCGTGCGAAAGACCATCGGCCTGCGCGGCCATCATTGCCGGGGGACTCGGTTTCCCGGTGATCATCCAGTTATTCAGAAATCCCTTCAACGTCAAGAGCTGGACCATTCACCTTCGCCTGACCATCTTCGGCTATGTGCTGCTGTTTATTGCAGGCATCGTGCTCTTCGGTGCGTTTGAGTGGAACCGTCCGGAGACGCTGGGTCCTTTGAGCTTTGGCGGCAAGATTCTGGGGGCGCTTGGGGGAGGGGTGTTTCCCCGGACGGCAGGATTCAACAGCATTGACTACGGGGCAGCCACTCCCGAAACCCTCATGGTCACCAACATCCTGATGTTCATTGGCGGTGGCAGCGCAGGAACGGCCGGCGGAATCAAGATCACCACCTTCCTGGTTTTGGGGTTTGCCATGTGGAACGAAGTTCGGGGACGCGAGCACGTCACCATCGCACACCGGTCCATCAGTTCTTCCACCCAACGCCAGGCTCTCACTGTGGCCCTGCTGGGCGTGGGAGTGGTGATCCTTGGGACGCTGTTGCTCCTCATGTCCACCGACTACAGCCTGGAGAAAGTGCTTTTCGAGACCATCTCGGCGTTCGGAACCGTAGGGCTGAGCACGGGCATTACCTACAACCTGCCTCCCACCGCCGAATGGGTGCTGATGGCGTTGATGTTTGCCGGCCGTATAGGAACCGTCACGGTTGCCTCAGCCATCGCCTTGGCATCCCGGCCAAGGCTTTTCCAGCTACCCGAAGAGCGGCCCATCATCGGCTGATAATTTCAGCCGGTCTGTTCCCGGGTTGTATCAATCCGTAGTGCGTTTTCAGCCGCGGGATTTCAAGGAAAACGGGCTCCCACAGCAAGTAGCCAGCTCTCGGATACGGCAGAAAGTCGAGTACCCACTACTCGTGCCCGGTGAGTACCCCATGGACTTAACTGATCTCAGCGGCTCATGAACTACCTCCAATAAACCCCCAATAGTTGGCGGTTGTACGAACCGCAGGCCGGGGCCGGACACAGTACGCAGGTACAGGTGTCCGGCCCCGCCGCCGTGAAGGTGCCCGGGCAAGAGGGGGGACCTGCCCGGGCGGTCTGAAGGGACGTGGCTGGTTAGGCCGTCGTGGCAGAGTTCTGCTGAGCGCTCCACGCTGCATAGCTGCCATCCAGCTCAACTACGTCGTATCCGGCACGGCGCAGGGCGCTGGCCGCCACGGAATTCCGGACACCTGACTGGCAGTACGTCACAAGGGTTCCCTCGGTGGGAAGCTCGTCCAGATGCCACATGACCCGCCCACCGCTTAGCTGGTAGGAACCAGGAATATTCCCGGCCACGTGTTCGCTGCGGTTGCGAACGTCCAGCACCAAAGCGGCGTCAAAACCCTGCAACTCTTCGGGCTGGATCAGCTTTGGCGTCACCAGGGGAAGCCCTTCAATGCTGGTGATGTAACCTGCCACGTTGTCGATGCCAACCCGTACCAAATGGTCCCACATGTCCATGGCCTGCTCCTGGTCCCGCGCTAGAAGTACCAAGGGGTTCTTGTCCGTCTCCGGGTTCACCACCCAAGCGCCGTAGCTGGCCACGGATTTGCCGGCCGGAACGTTCAAGGAACGGTCCACCGTGCGTTCGTGGACCTCACGGTGGGAACGGGTGTCAATGAACGTGAGAGTGTCCTCGGTCAGAGCAGCGGCAACCATGCCTACTGTCAGTTCGGCCAGAGGTGTCCGCTCACCCATCACCACTGGGCCCTCACGGTTTTCCCGCTTCATCCGCCCAAAGTAGGCGTGCGCGTCGGGCTGCCCGTCCAGAAGCTCGTTGATGAAACCCTGTTCGTCGTTGGCGGCAAGGTAAGGGCCCCACCAGGCGTACAGCCGCTCGTAGCCAACGGTGGAAGACGGGATGGCGCCGAGGGCCTTGCCGCAGGCACTCCCGGCACCATGGGCCGGGTGGACCTGGACATAGTCCGGCAGGGTGAGGAACTTATCCCGAAGGCTCGCGAACAGCTGCTTTGCACCTTTGAAGCGGGTGTCCACACCCCCGGCTGCCTCGTCAAGCAGGTCCGGTCGGCCCAAGTCACCGGAGAAAACAAAGTCGCCCGAGAGCAGGTAGCCGGGCTGGTCGCTGAATGCGCCGTCGGTGACCAGGAAGGACAAATGTTCAGGTGTGTGGCCTGGGGTGTGCACGGCCTGGATGCTGATGTTGCCGATGGTGATCCTATGGCCGTCGTAGAGGCGCTCGCCGTCGAACTTGTACTGCCAGTCCGGGCCGCCTTCGCCGGAGACGTAGATCGTGGCGCCGGTGGCGGCGGCCAGTTCACGGGTGCCGGACAGATAGTCAGCGTGGATGTGGGTTTCTGTGACGGCAACAATCTTCATGCCGTTCTTTTCAGCCAGTTGCTGGTAGACCGCGATGTCTCGGCGGCCGTCCACAACAACGGCCTCTCCCTTGGCTTGGCAGCCGATCAGATAGCTGGCCTGGGCGAGGTCTTCGTCGTAAATACGCTCAATAAGCATGATGTTCGCTCCCTTGTTAAATAGGTCCGGTTGAATAAGCCCAGTTGGATAGGTCCGGTTGAATAGGCCCAGTTGTTTGGGGCCGGTTGCTTGTATCGGGTTGCTTGGGTCAGGCAGTGACTGTGCCGGCGGTGACCCATGCCGCGACGGCGAAGATGAGTACCGCAAATGAGATGCGGATGTGCTTGTCTTGCAGGTGACGTGCAAGGCGGGCTGCTGCGAGGGATCCCAGGATGGCCGGGACCGCGAATGCCAGGGTGGTGACCCAGTCCATGGTGTAGCCGGCTGCGTGGGCGCTGAACCCGGCGGCAGAGTTGATCACGATAATTGCCAGGGACGTTCCCACTGCCTGTTTCATGCGCAGGCCAAGAAGGATGGTCAGTGCGGGGGTGATCAGGAAACCTCCTCCAACACCCAGCAATCCGGTGAGGAACCCCACCAGCAGGCCCACTCCTACGGCTTTCGGAACGCAGGATCGGAGTGCGCGGTGTGGGCCCGTGCTGCAGGACCCCTCGGATTCGCGGGTTTTCATCAGCATCCGAATGCCTGCAGCCACCATGATCATGGCAAAGGCGAGCATCAGGATGTTGGGATCAAGCAGTCTGCCCACGGCCGCACCGGCCCAGGCTGCCGGTATGCCGGCTGTTCCAACCAATGCGATCACGGGCCAGTTCAGGCCAGCACGGACCCGGGGCAAGAGAGCGGCGAGCGAGGACACGCCCACTACCAGCAGCGACGTCGGAATAGCCTGTGCGGGGGTCATGCCCACCCCGTACACCAGGGCCGGCACTGCGATGATGGACCCGCCACCGCCTACTACACCCAGGACAACGCCGACCACCAGCCCCAGGCCCAGGGCTGGAATCATGCTGCGGCACCCCCAGGGGATACCAGGGGTAGCTGAAGGATGGCGCTTTCGCGGGTGGGTTCCTTGGCGGCTTTGTTCCACGGCATGGCTGAAAGAGCCTTACCCATGGCGCAGGTATTGGTGGCGGCGGAGAAGGTCAGCCCGGCTCCAATTGCGCCAGCGAGTAGGCGGACCTTGGGAGAGATGAGTTTGCCTCCGGCAAGGCCGAGGACCACCAGGGATCCTGCGGTGAGGCGGACCTGGCGCTCGAGGTCCCAGCGGTTCTTGCCCCTGACCACGTCCCCGCCAACTGCGGCGAAACCGGGAGCACCGCCGGTCAGGACGTACGCACCTTCCATGCCGGCCTTGCCCAGGCGCTGCCGGGCTTGCTCGGCGCGCGCTCCTGATTGGCAGACCAGGACCACCCGGGATCCCAGGCGCGTGGCCAGCTCGTCTGTGTGTTCTGAGAGCAGCGGGAGGGGCACGTTGTAGGAGCCGCGGATGTGCATCGCCTCAAACTCAGCCGCGGAGCGAACATCTATCACCATGAGGTCCTTGTGCTGATGGATCCAGGTCCGCAGGGTCTCCGGGGCGAGGGCGGTAATGGCTTGCGACGTGGGAGGGGGAGTCATTTTTGGCCTCTCGGAAGGGGATAGGTGGATACCCCACCGAGTATTGCATATACCCCCGGGGGTAATCAAAACACCCTAGGGTGTATAGGATTGAGGTTAGGATCCTGATCATTGGAGAAGTACGTGGAACTCAATCCCTCAGAACTGACCCCCGTCATCAATCGCCTCAAGCGCGCGCAAGGCCAGTTGGCCGCTGTTACCCGCATGCTGGAAGAAGGCCGTGACTGCAAGGACGTAGTGACGCAGCTGGCGGCAGTGTCCAAGGCGCTGGACCGGGCAGGGTTCGCCATCATCGCCACGGGGCTGGAACAGTGCATTGTCCAGAAGGACGCAACCATGGACAAGAAGGAGCTGGAGAAGCTCTTCCTCTCCCTCGCCTGACCCGGGCGATGGGTCGAAGCAGATGCGGACACGCCGGCCCCTAGCCAAACCCCGCATGCCAGGCAATCGAACAGCCGTGGTTAGCCGTCGCCCGCGCCCAACTGCAAACGCCCGCGCTGAGTGCGGTCAGTCGTCCTCGGTAGACGCTGAAGGGGCGGGAGGGGCTAGCAGGAGGATCAGCTCGTCAATTTCATGTGCTGATGTGGTGGGATGCCGGAAGTGTTGGTGGGGCTCCAGGGTGTAGTGGGTCCGGCGTCCCACTCGGCTGCGGTGAAGATACCCCTCGTTTTCGAGGTCCTTGAGTATTTGAAGGGCCGCACGTGGCGTGATCCCAACACGTTCAGCTAATTCCGTGACCCTGATCCCGGGGTCTGTGGCCACGGAAAGCAGGACGTGTCCGTGGTTCGTCAGGAAGGTCCAGCTATGCCGCTTCCGCGGAGGCAGGGGCGGCATAGCTGGCAACGCTTCCTTCGAGCTCATTGGGAGCGACGCATGTGTAGTGTGCGTTCGCAGATGCCCCGCCGGCGTTTCCGTGACTGATAAGGACGCATGGCCCGGTGCGGGTCAACGCTCATTTCTTGTCTCCTTCGCTCACTGAGGGGCGGTGCTCCCCGCTGTCCTGAGGCTGTTCTTGTGGTGTGTGCTGTTTCTTCGCCCTGCTGTTTCGCCAGAGTGGTTCCAGTGCTTCGAGTTCTTGCGGTGTGGCTGTCCCGAAGGGCGGTTTTGCTGGGGCGGGGAGTTCTTTGCGGCCTTGTCCTCGGGTAGCCCAGAGGCTCATGCCAATGGATACGCCCAAGATGGTGGCGATGACGGCGAGGGAAATGGGGGTGGGGATGTAGTAGATGTCGATTTTGAGGAGCATCTTGATGCCCACCCAGATGAGAACGAGTGCGAGGCCGATTTTGAGGTAGATGAAGCGGTGGATCAGGTCCGCGAGGAGGAAGTACATGGCTCTGAGCCCGAGGATCGCGAAGGCGTTGGCGGTGAAGACGAGGAAGACTTCGTCAGTGACGGCGAAGATCGCCGGGATGGAGTCCACGGCGAAGATGATGTCGGTGAATTCCACCAGGGCCAGGACCGCTAGCAGCGGTGTGGCAAGAAGGACGCCGTTCTTCCGAACGAGGAATCTTTGGCCGTGGAAGTCATTGGTCATGGGGACCTTTTTCCTGAACAGCGCCAGGGTTTTGGACTTTTCCGGGTCGAGGTGTTCGTTGCGGTGCCGGATCATTCGGTAGCCGGTGATGAGGAGGAAGGCTGCGAACAGGTAGAGCACCCATCCGGCGCTGGCGATGATGGCTGATCCTGCCGCGATGAAGATGCCGCGGAAAATGAGAGCCCCCAGCACGCCGAAGAACAGCACACGGTGCTGGTACTCGCGGGGGACGGCGAAGTAGGTGAAGATGATGGCCCAGATGAATACGTTGTCCACGGCGAGGGACTTCTCGATCAGGTATCCGGCGAAGTACTGCTGACCGAATTCGGCTCCGTAGAGTTGCCACACGAGCGCGCCGAAACCAACTCCAAAGGCAACCCACACCGCTGACCATAGGGCTGCTTCCCGGACGCCGATTACGTGGGCTTTGCGGTGGGCGAATAAGTCCACGGCGAGCATCAGAACAATAACGCCCAGAACGGCTAGCCACGCCCATAGGGGAACATTCATGAGGAAACCTCTTCCAGTCGGTGAACCAACTGGAGGTCTTTCCCAGCCACTTTCAAGAAGTGGCCTGTCCCGCCGGGCCGTACACGGACGGCCGGATTGACGACGGAACATTGGGGGATACTCCCCTCCGTGAAAATAGTGAACCATGCTTCACCTATGGAGGCAACCGGGCCAGCCTGACAAGCCGCGAGCGTACGCTGGTGTCATGGAGTCCGGGGTCAGGACCGTAGCTTTGAGCACCGGGATCAGTGTGCCCTGTTTCGTTCAGGGGAACCTTGAGCAAATAGCCGACGACGGCGGCGCACCGCTGCTGCTATTGCATGCGTGGGGTGAATCCCGGCGGAGTTTTGGTCGCCTCATTGCCTCGCTTCCGACGTTTGCGGTTCTGGCACCAGATCTACGAGGTCATGGTGATGCGGACAAGCCCGAGAGCGGTTATGCGTTGTCCGAAGTAGTTGGGGACGTAGTTGCCTTGCTGGATGCCGTGGACGTCCAACGCGCGCATGTCCTGGGCTCATCCAGCGGGGGATATGTGGCACAGCAACTCGCTGTCACTCATCCGGATCTTGCAGCATCCCTGATCTCGGTAGGTGCGCCACTGAGCCTGCAGGGGAAGCCGCCATTTGCTGACGCCGTAGAGGGGCTGAAGGATCCGATCTCAGAGGACTGGGTTCGGGAGTCTTTATCTTGGTACAGATTGCTGCACGCCGTTCCGGCCTCCTACATCGAAGGCCGGGTAAAAGACGGCCTCGCTATGCCGGCATCAATCTGGAAAGCTTCGTTGCGCGGATTCTACGAGGCGGATCCTCCCGCGGAGACCGGCCACATTTCCGTCCCCACTCTCATGCTTTGGGGTGCCCACGACCACTTGGTGCCGCGGCAGCATCAAGAAACCCTGGCCAGACGCATCAACGGCGCACGATTGAAGATCTACGAGGAAACCGGTCACCTGGTGCTGTGGGAGTGTCCGGAGCGAGTGGCCGAGGACGTGACGAGCTTCCTCGGTGCCTTGTTCAAACGCCCGTAACTTTGCGGACGCCCGGCTATGCCATGCGAGAAGTAGCGACCACTAAAGAGCGGCCATTTACCGCTGGGACCACAGGGTTTCACTCATCCGTGCGCTTGCGTCAAGAAAAAAAGTGGGACACCTGTTTAGCCCCGCCGGACTTCAACATTGGGGTGGTTTTCCTCGACCCAATCGGCCATCCGGCTGCCCCGCAGCATGATGAACTTCAGCGAGGCTTCCCGAACCCTGATGTATTCGTCCTTCGTGGTCGGGACGCCGGGTCGCTTGAAGTTCACGTCTTCATCTAGGAAGAAGTCAATCTTTCCATCGGCTGTCACAAGGTCCTGCAGGTGGAAGAACTCCACGAACAGCGTGAACGTACCGAAGAGTTTGAAGAAGTCCGCGTAGTTAGAGGTGACATCGGCGAGGGGACTGCCTGGCTCCCCAGCGTAATGGCGCCGGATGCATTCCAGAGTCAGGTCCATCCGGTCCCCAATCCTTAGTCGCATTCCCCTGGCGGTGTTTAGGGTGGGCCGGTGTATTTTCCTGACAGGCCAGATCATGGCACTGCCGATCGTGTACGGCGGGTTGAAATAGCGGCGCTTCTGCTCCTCGCTCAACTTGGCCTTGGCCTCCACCAAGTACCTCGGCTTCCCCCACTTGGTGTAGGAGTTCGTGATGGCGTCGCTGCCGAACGTGAACCTCTTTTCGGGGCTTTGCTCGAACAATAGGTAATTATTACGACGCTCCTTGGGCTCCGCGGGGACCTGCACTTTGAACTGTTCCCCATCGCGTAGCTCCTTGGTCCAGAGCAGCTGATGGTCAGCCTTAAGCCGCTGGCTGTGGGCGTCCGGGTCCTTTCCTGGAGGAACATCGGCTTTGTAATTGAAAGTGATGTCGAAGTCGCGCATGGAAGGGAGTTTAGGTGCCTGCCTACCACGAACCGCGGAACCTCGAGATGAAACACCGTAGTCATCGCAGGCACTTGCTTGTGCCGCGACCACGGTGGCTCCGCCATCCAGTTCTGCACCACCCAACGTGACCGGCACCTTGGGTTACGGACGAATTCTCTAGCGGGCGGGTCGTGCAGATGGCTTCGTATAACTGTGCAGAGCTCGAAACTTTCTGGAAGCCTCTGCCTAACTGGCTCGGGGAATTTGGGTCACATCCAGAGCAACTTCGAACGAGCCCTGGGCGCGGGGTTCCCTCAGGATTTGCCGCTGCTGCTGTTCGTTGTGGCGGAGAACAAGCAGACCCCGGAATGGCTCGAGCTGCACCACCGCCAGGCCGCGAGCGTCACCAACGGCACCGTTATTCCCCTCCCGGGCGAGCACTACCTCCACCACACGCATGCGGGGGAGATCGCCGATGGGGTTAGGGAATGGGAGGCGGGGCGGGGGTATGTCTCACCTTCCTGTCAGCGGCGGGGCGAGCGTACGCTGGGGCCATGGAGGCCGAGGTCAGGACCGTCTCTCTAAGCACCGGGATCAGTGTGCCCTGTTTCGTGCAAGGGAACCTTGAGCAAACAGCCGACGACGGCGGCGCGCCACTGCTGCTATTACATGCGTGGGGCGAATCCTGGCGGAGTTTCGGTCGTCTGATTGCCTCGCTTCCGACGTTTGTGATTGTGGCGCCTGATCTACGAGGTCATGGTGGTGCGGACAAACCGGTAGACGGCTACTCGCTGTACGAAGCCGCTGAGGACGTCGTTGCTCTCATGGATGCTTTGGGTGTCGAACGCACACATGTCCTGGGGTCATCCAGCGGTGGTTACGTTGCTCAGCAACTGGCTGTCACTCATCCGGATCTTGTTGCATCCCTGACGTTGGTTGGCGCACCCCTGAGCCTGCATGGGAAGCCACCGTTTGCGAACGAGGTCGAAGGGCTCACCGACCCGATCTCGGAAAGCTGGATGCGCGGGTCTTTGGCGTGGTATCGGCTGCTGCACGCCGTGCCAACCTCATACATCGAGGATCGGGTCAAGGACGGTCTCGCCATGCCGGCCTCAATTTGGAAGGCTTCCTTGCG
This sequence comes from Paenarthrobacter sp. TYUT067, assembly GCF_023656375.1. Taxonomy (NCBI): domain Bacteria; kingdom Bacillati; phylum Actinomycetota; class Actinomycetes; order Micrococcales; family Micrococcaceae; genus Paenarthrobacter; species Paenarthrobacter sp. TYUT067. The sequence goes on along the minus strand of NZ_JAMOIT010000004.1, from coordinate 42,880 downwards.
GGGATTCTACGAGGCCGTTCCTCCGACAGAAACCGGCGATATCTCCGTCCCCACTCTCATGCTCTGGGGCGCCCACGATCACCTCGTGCCGCGACAGCACCAAGAAACCTTGGCTGGCCGCATTAAAGGCGCACGATTGAAGATCTACGAGGACACCGGTCACCTGGTGCTGTGGGAGTGTCCGGAGCGAGTGGCAGAGGATGTGACGAGTTTCCTCGGAGAGCTGCCCAAGGGCCCGTAACTTTGCAGAAAGTTCATCCGTGCAGCCGCAAAGCAACCAGTGTGGTTCTCTATGACCATGACATCCTGCCGAAACTGACAACTTCGCCTGGTAAGTCGGAGGAACTAGGTCAGCCCCCTTTCAGCAGACCGAACGAAACCCGAGTCGGCTGCGTCCAACGGCACCGTGACATCCCTAGCTGGCGGCCTAATCGATGGCGTGGCAAGCAAGACGCTAACTCTGTGGGCAAGTGTAACGGTCATCACAGAAGGCGCCCGCTGAATCAACCCTTTTCGCCTAGCAGCGCCGGCCCCATGACTGCGCCAAGCTTGGCGGAGTAGGCGGGCGTGATGTGAGCACCATCCACGAAGATGGGCGTGCTTCCCGCGAATGAGGGGCATTGCCTGTCGGCAACGCAGAACCAGTCCTTGGTGGATACATACCTGACGCCCGGTACTGCAGTAGCAGCTTTTTCTTCTGCCGCGAGCATCGGGAAATAGTCAGCGTTGGTGCCGTTGCAGGCGCTTGGCCGGCTTACCTTTGTGACGCACTCTTGCAGATTCGCGCCCTGCATTGCGGCGGACAGCAGCACGACCTGGCCAGTCGTGGCTGTCTTGAGTTCTTCAAGCTTCCTGATTGAGTACTGGGTCCAGTCGGCCAGAACGTTAGGATTCTTGTCTTTGTCAACGACTCGAGCAGTGGTGCTTAGTGCGCTGGTAACAATCACCATCTCGGGGTTAATCTGGTTGACCTTGTCCAGTGCCCAGCTTTGGTGCGCAGCGCAAGCTTCGGTGAATCCCTCGGCGTTGTTCGGCCTAGTCACCGGGATTTCGATCGCGGGGCACTGCCCCATGGTCAGAACTTGGATGTTCCAGCCCTGCTTGCCAAGCGATTCCCGCAGCCCAGGCATCCAGCTAATCGACACAGAGTCGCCCAATAGCGCAACCGTTTTTGTTGCAGCAGGATCGCCATAGAGGCATTTCTGAAGGTTCGCTTCGGTGGTGTTAAGGCAGTTGTCCTCAATCCACTCCGGCACAAACTTTCCCTCTAGCTCATCGACGCTGGGAACTAGGACCGGCCACTCGGCTGCCGTGTTCGCTGCCATCAGTTCCGCGGTGAGCTTTTCTGCTGCCGTGGTTGGCTCTGGCTTCGGCGTCTGCTGCACCCCTGTTTTCGACAGGTCCACCTTTGCAGCCTGGAAGGAGGAGACGTCAACGGAGGTGTCCCTCGTTACGGCCAGCGTGACGACCATGGCGGTGACCAGAGTCAACACTCCAAGGCCGGCGAAGACGGCCTTCTCATCAAAGAAAGATTCAGACCTCCTGCCCCGGTTACGCGGCTCTAGCCAGGAGGACTTGCGAATTGGATCTTCAATAAAGTGGTATGAAGCTACCGACAGCGCGAACATTAGGAGGACCATGATGGTCCAACTGATCACGTCCGGATTCGGGTTCAACGCGGTTAAGATCGTGATGACCGGGAAATGCCACAGGTACAGCGAGTAGGAAATATCGCCGATGTATCCGCTAACACGATTCGTCAGCGGGTACATGTATCGCTGCTCGCCTCCCGTGCCAGCCGCAATGACAAGTGCGGTAGCAAGCACCGGAACGGCGGCCCAGGGGCCAGGAAATGGCATGCTTGGTGTGACGAAGAACAGGCTCCAAGCGATTCCCGCAAGACCCGCATATCCCAAGATGGTCCGCCACGCATCCGTGAGCTTCGAGAATACGCCGCCAGCCACAGCCAGCAACGCACCCACGCCCAGCTCCCACGTGCGGGACACCGTGGAGAAGTACGCAACAGCAGGATTCGCCGAACTCTCCCACACCGCGAACACGAATGTGGCGACGATGACAATGAAAAACACCGAGCCGAGTATCCGACGAGCCCGAGTCGTTTTGATGCCAAATCGGCTGGCCAAGAAGCCAAGAATCAGGACGATTAGCCAGGGCCATACGACATAGAACTGTTCTTCGACGGCGAGTGACCAGAAATGTTGGAGCGGGGAGACTGGTCCTGCGGCCTGCATGTAGTCGGTGCCGACGGCGGCGTAGTGCCAGTTCGCGCCGAAGATCAGAGCCCAGAACCCGTCAGAGGTGATTCCCTGAGCCCTGCCCGCTGGGTAGACGGTCCAGGCTGCTGCCACGGTTGCCAGTAGGACAACAACGGCCACTGGCATGATTCGGCGCACGCGCCGACGATAGAAATCCGCGAAGGATATGCGGCCCTTCCTCTCCTGCTCGCGAAGGAGAAGGCCCGTGATTAGGAAGCCCGAAATGACGAAGAAGATGTCCACCCCTACGAAGCCGCCGATGGGGTAGCCAAGAAGGTGGTCGGCTATCACTGCTAACACCGCCAAGGATCGTAGTCCTTGCACGTCTGGACGCAGCGACGTCTTCTCAGGAACCTTTGTGGCAGGCCGAACGTCGAGCGTGGATTGAGTCATGCTTCCCCCAGTAGAGACGAGTGTCGAGGTAATCATATCCGCCACTCGAAATGGCAACATAAGACCGGGTATTGTCCCGTGGGCGAAGCGAAGCTTCATATTGGCGACAGCACCAGAGCAGACGAACTAGGAGACAATGTGGCAATGCTTGTTTCCTTGGGGCTTTGCGACCATATCCCGGGTCTGGACGCTATCGCCCTATGAAGCTCCAAGGGCAACTCGACGTGCTCGGCGGCGAGCTGCCCACATCGAGTTGGGCAAGGGCTTGATGCGGGCAGCCTGTGCCCAATGCTAAGGCAACTTATGAGAGGGGGGCAATGGTCATGTCAAAATTTCGCAATCTAACTGTATCTTCGCGTCTGTGCGCATACTCGTGCTCAAGGGGTAATGCCAGCCCGTTCGCTAGACTTTTCCGAGCAAACCAAGGGATTTGCACGCCTGATAATTTTCGCCAACCGCAGCAACGGCTTAGTGCTGGACAAGTGCTTTGGGGCAGAGCCCTGTATAGAGGATGGTGCCCCGAAGCGTTTCTCCTCGGACCCTGCGGAATGCCGCCCTCTTCTATCATCTTTAGAAAGCGAACTCAGTCAATTCAAGTCATCGCTCTTACTTTTTGAGAGACCTGCACTAGTTGATGACTGCCAGGCTGGATCATGGGCCGCCCTGGACTAGGCTAGGTTAGCTCCTTCGAGTTTGAGACGACCTTTGGATCCCTCGTGCGACTTGCGGACGAACACTTCGAGCAAACACTCGGGATAAAACGATATCAATGACAGCTCCAACGGAGTTTGTGACAACCTCATCCTGACTGGGGAAGCGAGTCGTGAGCACCAGCAATTGTCTCAGGTCTAAGCAAGCGGAGGCGAGCAATCCGAATCCGACCAGCTGCCACCATGCCTTCGCAGACAGGGAAGTGGGGTCAAAACCGAACGGAATGAACAACGCCAAGTTGGTCGAAACTTCAATAATGTGGTGACAAAACCCAGCTGGGCACGCCATGGCTGTGGAGGTAATTGAACAGGGCAGGGAGTGAACCTTATATTGGTCAATCCACCGGTATCGGCCAAAAACCAACTGTTGCCAGACTCGCAAGGTATGCAGTCAAAATCGTTCGCCAAGAGCGTGGATCTTTCGAGGGAACCTTCACGAAGTTCCGCTAAGTACTAAGCACTGACGCTCACCGCTGCTACGGGCAGTGGCCTTGGCCGGCCAAACTGAGGAATTGTCAGGGCAACCAACGGGGCCACACCGTCGACACATGCAGAACCGTTTGCCGACGTCTTCTATAGTGTCGCCCATAGGAGTAACACAGCTTGGTACCGGGAGATCCCATAGCAAGAGAAGAGGGTGGTTTGCCAACAAGATGTTCTTGTTGGCAAACCACCCTCAAGTTGTTTCCGGCCCGAACTAGGCAGAAACCTCAGTGCTCTTTGCGCGGCGGCGAGCCACGACGACAGATGCCGTGCCGGCAGCCAGCGCGCCAGCACCTACAAGAGACCACAGAATGAGGCTTGAGTCAGCGCCGGTGTTTGCCAGCGGAACGCCGCCGGTGTTTGCCAATCCGGTGCCCGTGCCAGCGTTGCCACCCGTGTTGGAGAGAGCGGCTCCACCGACGACAACCGTGACGGGCCCGACGGTGACGCCAGAGGAATTTCCGGTAGCCGTGATTGCGTATGCGCCAGGCTCGTTGATGACAATGGGTGCCGAGAAAGCGCCATTTCCATCAGCAACAGTCGACAAAGTCGACGGTGCCAGCGGGATGCGTGCGGACACGGACAGGCTACCTGCGGAAACGCTGCCGCTGGCAGCAGGCGTACCTGTCGGCGTTACCGTGATGGTGATGCCTTCACCCGGTGTGAAACCTGTTCCGCTGAAGACAAGTGCTTCACCTGGTGCCACGGAGGCATCCGAAACGGCGACGGTGGTGTTCGGTGCCGGGTAGTTGGCGTTGTTGGCTACGGCCGGTACTGCGCCGAGAAGTGCGATAGAACCTGCAAGCGTAAGTGCTGCGAGAGATTTCCTCATGTGTGTCCCCCCTGAGACCTTAGTGGTACGACGTGGTGTTTGGAGATTTCCGAGACCCTACGTGTCCGTAAGTGAAATCCCAGTTTGCTGCCCACGTAGAACTTACCATTCATTCGTTGCTGGCAGCAAAGAAAATCCATCCCCGTTACAAAGGATTAACGTGGGTGTCGTTGCCTATTCACAAGAACCAAGAGCTGCGCTTTGGATGACATCCTTTACAGCCTGTGTCGTGGGTGTTACAACAATATCCGATGGGGCTTCCTGAACGATATGACCAAAGTTGAACTCCAGGGTTGAGCTCTCGCCTGGGGCCAGTCTTAGGGTCGAGCTCCCCACGGCCCGTTGACCGTGACGCTGTGCAGCGAATGGAATCTTGTTTCCGTCCTTGACAACCGTGTCAATATTGGACTGCGCGGGGCCGTATGTAACTACGTTGGTTTGCACGGAACCCGCTGGGACGCCGAACACCCCGCCCCCCGTCACATACGCGGGCAGAGTCGCTGCGGCATCGACCGGTGCCGTATTGGTGGAGGTGACTTTGAGAGTTATTTCGCGGTACCCGTCTCTTGTGCAGTCCCTAGTCACCTGAACCGTTCGCTTAACCCAGAAGTCCATTTTGGCCCCTGTGCCGTCATTGAAATACACGCCAAACTGGGCCGGTGAGATGGCGGCTCCGGAAGTCAGACCGCCGAGGGGGTACTGACCGATGGTCACCTGTTCCTCCGGCGAAGCAGACCATAAAAGAATACGACGTTCTTCGACACCTCTAGCCAGAGAATCCATGAGCTTCTTTGGCTCGGTTTTGCCCGAGGAAAGGGCGCCGAAGATCTCCTTGGCCGCTCCGGCAAAGTAGAGATCTTGGAGTTTGGGGTCGTCGATTTTTGCGTAGGCGTCGGACAGCAACGTCTGAACGACGTTCGTACCGGTCAATTGCGCCGGCAAACTACTCCCAATTTGTCGAACCAGCGGGTCTTCAATCAGTACGGGGCCAGTTGCATCCAGCATGTAGCTGAGTGCAATTGGGTCGATTGAAAGGACTCCGTCAAGTCGCTCACCCGAACGCTTTTCCCACATGGTCAAAGCGGTAGTCGCTGTCGTCGCAAAGTCTGGTGTGAGGTTAACGTCCTGCATGAACTTGCCCACTCGCGCCGAATAAATTGCTTGCTGTTCAGCATCGATCGATACTGGGGGCGCAAATGTTCCCAGAGCAGTGGCGCTTGTCTGCGAGTCCAAGGCTAGGCTGCCATTGTCCATGGTGAGAACTGCCAGGGCCCCCGGAATTCCGCCGGTGGCACGCGACTCGGCATTATTCTGCATCAAAAGCAGGTAGCGACGAGGGGATTCCGCCCCCAACATCTCCGGGGCGAGCTTGGCCGCGTCCGCGGCTGAGTCTAGATCGTGGCTAAGAGCGCTTAATTCTTCTCGCGCTTCCTTGAGCGGCGAGGCGATTTCAGACAGCAGATCATCCGCATTGATGCCGTTTAGCCGCTGTGATGATTCGCGAACCGCATAAGCGGCTGATTCCACTTTTGGGGCAGCTGCCTTGAGCGGGGACAAGTCGGTTCCAGCTGAACTCGGTGTTAGGGCAGCCCAATCGAGGGACTTGTAAGCCCCGACCAGTGGCAGTGCACCCAAACGAGCTACATCATCTGCAGATGTCGCCACCTCGGACGCGGCGCGAAAGTTGGGTCCCAGCCACGGCAGTGCTCCGGCCGCGGACCATAGGGGGTCACTTGCGGCGTTTCGAGCGGAGCCGGTGTGCTGAACGAGAGCATTGACGGTTGATGTGGCTCCGTCGGTGTCGTTCGCTGCTATCTGAGCCTTCAGTGTCGGTAACAGCGATGTAGATGACTGCAGCTCACTTTTGATTGTTGCAGCCCTGTTTGCCAACCACGCTGCAGCACCGACCAGCACAAGCAATACGACTAAAGTCCAAATTCCCCAACGAACTAGCCGCCTTCTGCGCTCGGGCCTAGGTCGATCTGAGCTGCTGCGATTCCTCGAAGGCATGACGGCACAACCTCTTTCAGTGTTTGAGTCGAGTCTGCCGGTTAGTAGGCACCCGTGCTGTGAAACACGGCCCTTACCGTGCGCAAGATGATAACCAGATCCCCAGCCAGGGACCAGTTTTCCACATAGTAAAGGTCCAATCGAACGGAGTCTTGCCATGAAAGGTTCGACCGTCCACTGACTTGCCAAAGACCTGTCAGGCCAGGCTTAACCAATAGCCGCCGACGTACATCATGCTCGTACTCCTCCACTTCACGGGGTAGCGGGGGACGTGGTCCAACCAAGCTCATGGAACCGCCGAATATGTTAAACAGCTGAGGAAGCTCGTCCAGGCTGTATCTGCGTAAGACGTTTCCGATCCGAGTGATCCGGGGGTCCTGTTTGATCTTGAACAACAGACCATGACCCTCGTTGCGTTCCTGCAACTCAGCGAGTCGTGCCTCGGCGTCAACGACCATAGACCGGAACTTTAACATCTGGAAAGGGCTGCCTTCCATGCCGACCCGTTCTTGGCGAAAGAGTATTGGTCCTTTACTGTCCAATCTGACCAGCGAGGCGATGAAAATCATGAGTGGCAAAGACAGAACAATGAGAATTCCCGAAACTACGACATCGAATAGGCGCTTGGCTACACGCTGACCACCTTCCAGACTAGGGGTCGTTACGTGAATGAGTGGCAAGCCAGCCACCTGCTGGGTATGAATTCGGGGGCCAGCAATGTCAGTCAGTGCAGGGGCCATGATGAGGCCGATGTTACGTGAAGCCAACTCCCAACCAAGATGGCGAAGGGTCTGAGGGTGTAATTGCACTCCGGCAGATACAGCCACGGCATCGGCTCTGCACATATCGATGGCGGCGAGAACAGCCGCCGTGTCTGTGCCTTGCCCGAGGATCGGCAGGCCCGACTCCGGGTCGATGTCAGGGCTACTCACTGCCCCGGGCGTGTACGCCGCGATAGGAAGGTACCCGGCGTGCTTGGCCCCCTGAAGTGTCGCGGCAAGGTGGGCTACAGCGCTTTGGCCGCCGATTAGCAGGAGCCGGGAGAGGCTTTCGCCTCGTTGACGAGCGACACTCAAATGTTGGCGAAGCACCCACCGGGCGAGAAGCAGTCCAGCGAGTCCAACGGGTAGTGCTATTCCAACGAACCCTCTGGCAGTCTCTACTCGGAGGACATACGAGAAAATTGCCACGAGCCCAAAGAGCCAAAGTGATGCTGCTGCGACGCGCTTATACTCATCTGGCCCGGCTCCTAGAACACGACTCTTGCGGCTGTTCCACGCTCCGAGCATGTACCACCACGTAATCGCGAGACCGACCGATAGCCACGCATAGTTCGGCTCGTTGCCACCAACTGCAAAGTCGGGCTCAAAACCAAACCTGATCACGTAGGCGCCGGAAACCGCCCACGCTATGACAAACGCGTCGACAATGCTTAACAGGCGCGAGGTGCGTGGGCGCCAATCAGAATCCGTCCCCAACTGTTATCCCCATTAAGTAAGAAATTCCTCGACGGAGGACCTCCACGATCATACAGGAGGGTCTGCGGTCACAAGTATCTCTGTGTCGTAACTAAACCCGAGCCGGTATTGCTCTGGCATTCCCAGCCTTTCGAAGCCCACTACGATGGCTTTATGCATAGACACTCTCGGCCCACCGTGGTGATCGCCGTGAACGCCTTTCGGGCTGGCGGCTCTCAAACCTACGCATTCACTCTGGCGCGAATGTTGTCTGAACACGGCTATCGACCGGTCCTGGTTGGCAAGAAAGGGCCTTGGATAGGCGCTGCGCGGAATGCGGCAGATGTGATTCAGGTCACGTGGAGGGAAGGCACCGCTGCGGACGAAATCAGCAGCGCCAAGACGGCTGTGCTCAAGTGTTTGGAGATGCTGAGTGTGTTGAAGATTCGGCGCACCGTTAGAAAAGCGTCCCTAGTGATATCTTCCCAGCCCGGGCCGACCGCCTTCTTCTCCGAACGGAGCGCGTTGAATTGGCCGGCTGTTCGAAGGTACGCCCTTGTGCACGGTACTACCGCTGTTGAATGGCCCTTTAGAAATCACGCCCAAACCGTGGCAAGCCTTGATGGTCTTCTAGCAGCTACCAACGAGGCATTCAAGGCTATGAAAAGCGTCGTCGTGTCACCCCCGATTGATCTCATAGGTAACCTTTTCTCGGCAGACCTCTTCTGGGATGAGTCGCTGACGGAAGTTCGCGATGCCTACGACCCAAGCGGGCCGATTGTCTTCCTTGGTACTCTCACCCCTAACAAGACGGCCCCCTTGATCTCTCTCCTAGAAGCTGTCAAGGAGACCGACAGGCGCCTAGTAGTCGTCGGAGATGGTCCAGACATTGAAAGACTGCGCCGTCTCGCCAGCGAGGGAAACATAGCTAATCGGGTAGATTTTGTAGGTCGTATTGACGATCCCCGACAAGAAATAGCGTCAGCCAGCGTCGTCGTAACAGCGGGTCGAGGAGCAATCGAGAGTATGTCCGCGGGTCGTCCAACAATTGTGGCAACAAGTGAAGGCACGCATGGGCTCGCGCGGATAAACGCTTTGGAAGAACTTGAGTCGTATAACTTCACCGGTAGGACTCCCGCGAGCCGGGAGCACAGCGGAAATTTCATGGCACAGGAAGTCCGCCACGCTTGGGAACTCGACCGAGTTGAGAGAGCCGCAATAGCCGAGAGATTGAGTCGTGTAGGTTCCGTCAAGCCAATCCTCCGTGCCCTCAATGGCTAGAGATTCCCGTGGGTGGAAGTATTTATGGACTTTCGGAAGTCGTATATGTGTCATAGCGCTTTCTGCCGTCTTCGGCGTCCTATCAGCGCGCCTCCTTGGACCATCGGACAAAGGCCTTTATACGGTTTTTACGCTACTTCCAGCTGCAATCAGCACAGTGACGATGTTGGCAGGGCCACAACTCGTTCTGATGGATGTCAGCAGGTTTGGAAGTCTAAGCCGCAGGGTGAAAGTGCTTCTGTCATGGTCAACATGTGTAGCAGCCACTCTCTCGCTGGTCGTCATTGGCATTCAGGCGAGTGGTGACGACCTTTCTCTTGTGGCAGTTTCGTCATTTGGTGTGATCCTCGCGGCCCCCGCTTTGATCGTGCCTGAATTCCTAGCGTCGTCAATTCAAGGGCGGGGGTTGTTCGCGCGTCTGGCAGTGTTGCGTGTGGCGCAGGTCGTGCTGCCAGGCGGTTTGATGTTAGCGGGAATTCCTCTAGGGGGACTGCCGGGCGCACTCTCTGGATTCACCCTTGGCGCAGCGGTGATTGGCGTTATTTGCCACGAGATTTGGTGGAGACAGCCTGGTGTCCGCGATGCAAACGTCGAAACCGTCAGGATTCCGTGGGGATACGCGCTCGTGACCAACCTGACCTTGGTCCTACTTTTTCTTTCTTACCGGGCCGATGTCTTTGTTCTCAATGCGGTAAGTTCCCCTCACGAAGTAGGTGTTTACTCAGCAGCCGTAGCGCTTGCCGAGTTAGTTCTCGTGGCATCAATGTCGGCAGCAGTCGTTAGAGCTCCAGTGTATTCACGGGACCACATGGCTCCGCTTGGGCGCGACGCCTGGCTCGTTACGGGCCTTTCATGCGCCGTCGCAGGAGCCCTGGCAGTGGCAAGCTCCATCGTAGTGCCGTTGATCTTCGGAGAAGAATACCTAGGTTCTGTCGAAGTTGTTTGGGCACTTTTGCCCGGCATCTGCGTTCTATCTGCGTATCGATTCATTTCGAACGCGGAGATTGTCAGAGGCCACAAGTTTGGCGTTCTACTGTCCTGCATTATTGCGTTAGTCGTTGACGTGGGACTGTTGTGGAGGATCGGGCAGGAGCATGGTGCCTTGGGTGCGGCCTGGGCGGCATCGGCATCGTACGTCGCCGGATGCCTGTTCCTAATCATGTTTCGTCTGGTCCGAGCGCGTCGAGACAAAAGTATTGTGACCGCACTGAGCGAAACTGTTGATGTCTAAACGGACCCAAAGGTCAGCGGTTCCTCTTCTCGACTCATTAGAGTTGGTCAGTTGCGTTCGGCAAGAATACCTTCAGGAAGCGTCACCCACTTCGCTGGGGACTTGACCACCTGTCGCCTAATTCGGCAGCCAAGCCCCATATAATCCTCCGTCTTTGGGGACTGCGCAAATGTATTAGTCGAAGGCTTTTGATGGAACCTCGAGGTTGCCGTTGACATCCCCGACGCAACTGCCGGGGAACTCAACAAGTGTCACCGAAGAACGTACGCCAGAGTTTCCCAGATCAGCCCAGGGTCCCTGAGTCACACAATGCCGGCCGACACGTCGGCGTCCTCTTCCAGTTGATGAAGGGCTGGGACTCTTAAGTTTGGTTCCCGATCAGGCTCGCCCGTCCCTGTTCAGTAATTCCCGAAGGAAAATGGCAGATCCCCTGAAATACCGATTTGCCAGCCTCTTTGGGTTTTGAAGGAGTCTCCAGACCCATTCGCCACCAACACGTTGCAGCCAAGCGGGAGCGCGCGTCTCGTTTCCGGTTAGAAATCCGAACCACCCGCCACAGGTCATAACTATGCTGTTGGGAAGGAGGTCATAATGGGCCTCGCACCACTGCATCTCGAGGGGCGCTCCCATTCCGACAAAGACAATATCTGGCTGACTCTTTCGAAGAGCATCCAGCACGCTGCCCCATGAGTCATGGTAGCCGTGTTCGGTGAACACGACAGATGCATTCTCATCCTTCAGCAGAGCATCACCCGCGGCTTTGGACAGATCCTTTGGGCCCCCAATAAGGGCCACTCTTGCTGGCTGACCATGAGATTTCTTCCACTGCTCAAGGAGCTCTGGGGCGAGGTCTGTTGTCGCAGAACGCTCCAGCCGCCCCCCTCGTGCTCTGCCGATTAGAACAGGACCGGCACCGTCTGCATACACAATGGCTGATCGGTCTAGAAGGCTGCCGTAATCAGGGTCGTCCTGTAGGTGCACCATGCCGCCGATATGGAGCGCGTACGCCAGTAGCGGCTTTCCAGGGCTTCGCCGTGTGCACAGCCAATCCACGATGTCACTTCGGCTTGAGTCGGCGACCGCTACACCTGCAATTTCTACAGTGTCACCCGACCAATCGATGTCTTCCGGGTCGGCAACTTCAGTCAAATTGGGCATTATTCTTCCCCCAGTAATTCGAATTACAGCTTTCACTCCGACATAAGAGAGTATGACAGGAAGTTTACAGCGGGCATATAGCCGTGTGTTACGACAGCGGGAACCTAACCGCCCGACGAGCCTCGTACCGTCCAACTTCTTCTTCGAGACTCTCGTGCGAACTAGTTGCGGGCCCCGTATGGGTCACCGATTGGGCGAGTGCGGTGTCAGTAGCACCTTGTCCAAGGTCGTCCCGAAAATTGCGACTCTTAGCAGAGTTGCTGGTTGAAGCCGAGGGCGCAACACTTTCGTATGTGTAGTGGTATGCATCCGGTCCCTTGGCGGGCAGCCTGTTTAGGATTACACCCAACAAGTTTGACCTGACCATTTTGAGGGAATTCAAGGCCGTTTTCACGCTGGACTCTTTCGTTGCCTTCGTGTCGACTACGAGAACGACTCCACCCACATGTTGAGCCAAGACCGATGCGTCCGTCACTGGAAGCAACGGCGGAGAGTCGATGATAACGACATCAAACGTTGCCTCGAGCGAACGTATCAATTGGATCATCGCTTCTGACCCGAGAAGCTCGCTTGGGTTGGGCGGGATCATCCCTGAAGTCAAGACATAGAGTTGATCCTCACCCCACGGTTGGAGCACCGTCTCAAGCTGTGCCGCGCCGACTAGAGCTGTAGTAAGTCCGGCCGTGCCGTCCAGACCCAAATACTGGGCAACCTTTGGGCGCCGAAGGTCAGCGTCTACCAGCACGACCGACTGTCCCGCCTGGGCCCAAGCAAGCGCCAAGTTGGTAGCCGTGGATGTTTTACCCTCACCCGGCAGCGAGGACGTGACCAGCACCGCCCCGGAGTCATTGCTGACATTTGCGAACATCATATTCGTCCTCAACTGCCGGAATGCCTCTGCTCGGGGACTCTGGGCTGGCACTTGAGTGATCAGGGGGCGATCTTTGCTAGCTGATTCGAAAGCTATTGCGCCCAGAATCGGCGTTTCGGTGATTGTCCGGACGTCCTCTTCAGTTCGGACTCGCTTGTCCAACCACTGGCGAAGCACAGCCGCTGCTAAGCCCAGGATAACTCCGACAACAAGGCCCGCAATAAGACTTACTCTGGGGTTAGGGCTTGCGGGTGCGAGCGGCGCCTTGGCGGGCGTAATTATGGAAAGCTTGACGGGAGACATAGCCGTCTTGTCCGACCGCTCGAGTTGATCAACGGTCTTGATGAGGCTGGAACCGACGGCCTCCGCGATCGCAGCGGCGCGAACAGGGGAGTCGTCACGAACCGTAATGGTGATGAGCACTGTGTTCAAGTCTGATGTGGCTTTAACTCTAGTGGCCAGTTCTTCCGGTTCTTCGGCCAAGCCAAGGGTGTCGACTACGGGTTGAAGTACGGACGGCGTCGAAACCGTCTTCACATAGGACTGAACGCGCGCCTGACTGAATGTGTTGCCCTGTTGGAGTTCCTGAACAGAACCGGAATTTTGGATAGCAACGAAAAGTTGTGTTTCCGACTCGTAGGAGGGCTTGACGAGTAACGAAGCCGCGCCCCCACCCAGCAAGCCGGTGAGGGCAAGCGCCACAATCAGAATCCAATTCCGACGAAGGAGTCCGAACAGGTCTCTAGGTTCCACAGGTGGCCGGCCTTTCTGGTTAGCAGCAACGTGTCGGTTACTGTACTGGACAGCCCCTTGAGCAGTTTACCCGCATATATATGGCAGGCAGATTCGAAAACACGGTGAGGTCACTCAGCGTATAGTGCCGCTGACCCGGGTTCCGATCTCCTTACGCTCATATCCTGAGGCGTCCTTAGCAAGGCGGGCCAATATGCGTTTCATGATATGACTGGTACATGACCCAGAGAGAACCGTCATCTGCTCTAACTCAAAACCACCGCGGCTGGACCCAGTCAGAGCGGTCCGAAGGAGATGCCAGCCTGGATGAATCGCCTGGTGCGGGGATTCACGTTATTCCAGATGCAGGTGAGTTCGATACTGAACAGTGGCACCGGGCGGAGCCTGCGAACGCTTCTGACCAGTTGGTGAAACCAGCTGAGGGGCTGCTAAAGCCGCAAATGACCCATTTGCGAGTAGTCGGCGGACGTAAGCTCTCTGGTGAAGTAACCGTCAACTCCAGCAAGAATGCGGGCGTGGCATTGCTCTGCGCCAGTCTCATCAATCGTGGGACGACTACCCTGCGGCGATTGGCCCGGATCGAGGAAGTGAACCGGATTGTCGAAGTCCTACGCAGTATCGGTGTTGAATGCACTTGGCTAGACGACAATGACTTGAGGATCCGTCGGCCTGAAACGCTCGACTTGGCATCGATGGACGTATCTGCGGCAAGGCGCACGCGGAGCATCATCATGCTGCTCGGGCCGCTATTGGACGAAAGCAGGTCCTACAGATTGCCATATGCTGGCGGTTGCGATCTTGGCACACGGACTGTGGAGCCTCACATGCAAGCCCTCCGCGAATTCGGGCTTTCCGTAACCGCGCACACAGGTTTCTACTCGGTGGAGGCCCCTCAAGCGGACCGCAGTGACCGGACGTTTGTACTCACGGAGCGCGGCGATACGGTTACAGAGAATGCAATTATGGCCGCCGCACACCGCGAAGGCAGGACGATCATCCGGAATGCCAGCTCAAATTACATGGTTCAGGATCTGTGCTTCTATCTGAGGAAGCTTGGTGTGGTAATCGATGGTGTGGGTAGCACCACTATCGAAGTCCGAGGTCGGAGCAGGGTGGATGCCGAGATCGAGTATTCTCCGTCCGAGGATCCTATCGAAGCCATGAGCCTCATTACAGCGGCTATTGTCACAGGTTCTCGTGTAACAATCCGCCGAGTTCCCATCGAGTTCATGGAGATTGAGCTCAGCGTGTTGCGCCAGATGAACTTTCAGGTGGAAGTGTCTTCTGAGTTCGCCGCGAGGAACGGCCATACGCGTTTGGTTGACGTCACGACAATCCCATCCAGGCTGCGGGCAGCCCCTGACAAGATTCATGCGATGCCATTCCCGGGGCTGAATATAGACAATCTCCCATTCTTCGCCGTCATCGCGGCGTGCTCGGACGGCTCCACTCTTATCCATGACTGGGTCTATGAGAACAGAGCGATTTACTTAACCGAGCTCAACCGTCTCGGAGCACGCGTTCGACTGCTGGACCCTCACAGAATAGAGGTCACGGGCCCGACGCGGTGGAGGGGGACCGAGGTGGGGTGTCCTCCAGCTCTGCGCCCAGCGGCCTGCATCTTGATTTCCATGCTCGCAGCAACTGGGACATCCGAACTGAGAAACATCTACGTGATTGAACGTGGATACGAGGACCTAGCGGAACGCCTCAATGCAATTGGTGCCGAAATTCAGTACTTCCAGGACTAAATTCAGTGAGTGAGCTTCCGAAGTGGAGGGAAGCACCCGAGGCGTCTATTTTCCGTCTGAGGAGTCTTGTCGCCGAATCGGCTAACTCGGCTGACGGTAGACTGAGATGAGTCCAGTGTTGCCCTACTCCAATGGAAGTATCAAAACAGTGGTTCTTGTGTCGAAGATCTCGCAAATCACCCGAGAATCCGGGCGGCAGGCAGCAGGCTACCTAGGACTTGGCCTTCTCGCCTTTGGGGCTGGCTTGGGTGCCAGCATGGGTTTACAAGTAGCTGCAGCTATCTGTGGCAGTGTCGTTTTCGGAGTCCTTTTACTGAGGGTGCCGGTTTTGGCATCAGGAACCGTACTTTTCGGCGTGCTGATGTTGGGCTCAATCGAGGCTCCCAGATTGCTTGGGATTACGATCACGAATATGTCGTTGGCAGTCTGCATAGTAGTGCTGGCGGCGCGCCATTTATGGATTTCTAGGAGTACGGACGTTCCCCTCCGCCTTCCTATTTGGTCACTTATATTTGTACTGATGCTGCTGGGTGGCTCCAACGTAAGTGCGGTATTCTCCTCGCTTTCAACGCCGTTACTGGTAGGCTTTCTTTCCCTATTTCTGGCTAAACAGGCACCGAAAGTGCTCCTGACTGTTTTGGGTATCGCCGGGCTAGTCCATGCAGGAATCGGTCTTTTTGAGT
The DNA here is from genome assembly GCF_023656375.1 of Paenarthrobacter sp. TYUT067. Classification (NCBI taxonomy): domain Bacteria; kingdom Bacillati; phylum Actinomycetota; class Actinomycetes; order Micrococcales; family Micrococcaceae; genus Paenarthrobacter; species Paenarthrobacter sp. TYUT067. The sequence continues at coordinate 26,991 of NZ_JAMOIT010000004.1, read as the reverse complement.
CCGCTACTCACTCGTCTCTGGTCTATACCGATTGGAAAGATGCCTCAGCGGCAGACATTTCAGGAATACGAAGGGCAGCTTCAACTGTCGGTGACCCGAACTATCTCGCTCTGACGCTCCTGTGTTCTGCCCCGGGTGTTTTCTCAATGGTGGGACGTTGGAAACCCCTGCTGCGGTACATCGCACTCGGCGGCTATGTCGCAGCTTTCGTGCTCACGTTCTCGCGCGGTGTTTTCTTGGCTGCACTCGCTGCCGTCGTTATTTATCTCTTCCTCACAAGAACTGGGCAAAAAAACGTCGGAAGAACAGTCGCATTTGCCCTTATCGGGGCGGTAGTTGTCGCTGTCTTCGTCCTCTCACCATTGGGCCAATCCTTCATCGATCGATTCACCAGCCTGGACGCCAGCAGCCGCCAGCGTGCCGTAATACAGGCTGCGGCTCTTGAACTATTTCAGGAGAACTGGCTTGCAGGGTTGGGATTTGGCGAACTGTCGACTCATTTGGCCCCTCTGGCGCAAGCTCTAGTTCCACTCAACGCGTCTGGAGTTCGTGCATTCCTTCCCCAAAGTGATCCCCTGAATACCTACCTGTTGATTGGTGCTGAAGGAGGAATCACGGCACTGATTGTCATCGTTGGGCTACTTGGTTACGCGATCGCGCGTAACCACAAGAAAAATCCGGTGCTCACTGGGACAATAGCTGGACTAGGCATCGCGGCGATTACGTTGGATCTTGTCCAACTACCACTGGTTTGGTGTTTGCTAACTTTCTCCCTTCATTATTCGAGCAAGCACATGCATGAACCGCGGCAGGCCTCGCCTGGCCAACTCTTGGATGAGTCGACTACTCATGTGGTCAATCTGTCAAAGGTTAGCTAATAGCTACCTTTGCCAGGCACGAGACAAGTCAACCCCTGGTGAACGACGTGCGAGGCTCAACGAGGTCTTGACGGACGAGCTCCAGAACTAGATATGTATTATGGAGATTTTATGGAGCTTAGGCACGGCCTCACGGTAAGTATTGTTACCTATAACACTTGGGATAGGACAGCTGAATGTATCCATTCGCTGTTGGCCCAGCGTGGACAACAAGAGTTTGAAATTCTCATTTATGACAATGGTCGAGGAAGTTACTCAGGCCCTGACCTCCCCTCTAACGTACGAATCACCAAAGGCGAAACAAATGTAGGTTTTGGAGCCGGTCACAATAAGAACCTTGAGGTTGCCGCGTTCGACACGTTCGTCGTGCTAAATCCTGATGTCACAGTTGAACTCACTACTCTCGCCTCCCTGAGAGAAGTAATCCAAGAAGATGCTGCTATCGTCGCAGCCGCGCCGATCCTTATATACCCGGATGGCTCGGAACAGCTTTCATTCCGTAAGTTCCCCAACGTCCGAACCGAGATCGCGAGGGTCGTGGGCGCAGACCGTCAGCCCGGCGGCTCATGGTCGACGCTTGTGCCTATGAAACCAGGCAGAGGTCTGGTGGATGTTGAGCAGCCGGCAGGTGCAGTCCTAGCAGTTGACACAGCGACTCTGACGGAGCTGAAGGGATTTGATACGGACTTCCCTATGTACTTCGAAGATGTGGATCTCTGCACTCGGCTTTGCCGCTTAGGAAGAGTGGTCGCAGTCAGGAGCCTGTTGGCGAAGCATGACGGAGAAGGTACAGCCAAGAAGTATCGTACAGCCACAACCTTTTGGATTGAGAACAGTCGTCAGCGGTACCATCGAAAGTTTTCGGTGGGTGTGCAGGGAAAGATCACCCTTGCGGCGGCCTACGCGAGTTGCGTCACCCACATGTTGGGGACTGCGGCCGCGGGGTTGCTTCGTCGGGATGGTAGCCGGCAGGCCCTCTTGTCTAAGTCTCAAGGATATGCTTTTGCGCTGATCGCAGCGGTCGCCGGATCTGAAAGTTATTGGAAGTCGAGGTTCCTGGGAAAATGATGCGAGTCCACGTTCTCACTACATATCCTTCAGCAGACGCGAGCCGAAGACTGCGAATAGATCCTTTGATCTCCGAGATGAAGAAGCGCGGTATGTCAGTTCATGTTGATGAACTGTTGCCAGCATCAGCCTTTAAGCGAAAAAACGGAAACATCCTGGATCGTCTTTTCGCTGGATCTGTCCTGTTGGGGCGCCTATTCCTGCGCATTATCGTTATTTCCAGACCCAGTGACATACTAATCGTGCACCGGGAGGCTTTTCCCTTTTTTACTCCTGTTTTCGAGAGGATTGCGGCCAAACGCTCTGGCATGGCCATTTTGGATATAGATGATGCAGTTTATGCGGATCCGACACATCGGCGGGACTGGCGGCGCATCTTGAGAAATCCGGTTCGAGCTCTAGAATACAAAGATATGTTCGATGTTATCCTGTGCGGCAACGACGTACTACTGGGCGACTTCGATAATGGCAAGGCCACGGTCGTCTATGCGCCCACCTGCCCTCCCGTTGCAACGTTCGACACCATTAGGCGTCCTTCAGACCCTCGGATTCTGATGTGGACCGGTAGCCAAAGCACCTTGGGAAGTCTGCAAAAAGTGCTTCCACAGGTCTTGGATGCATGTGAGAGTCATGACTTGGTCCTGCACGTGTTGGGGGGAGCGAACATATCAGAACTGCCTAAGCACCCACGAATTCGAGCCCAACTGTGGTCCGCCGAAGCCGAGATGGAACTACTCGGTCGTGCCTCGCTGGGACTTATGCCTCTTCCGGATACCGAGTGGGAGCGCGGCAAGTCAGGCTATAAGGCGATCCTCTACCTTTGTGCTGGCCTTCCATCCGTAATTTCGCCCGTCGGCATCAACCGGCGATTGGCGGAAGAATATGAGTCGATCAGCGCATGCAATGACAACGACTGGACTGCTACAATCGCCCGCGCCCTCGAGTCGTCAAACGCATACAACGGTCTCGTGTCGACTAACGAGGACTCCTCTCAGGCTCTGGCTCGTGGAGTTTTTCATTCTTCAGACAATGCATCACGAACCGTGGACTCTGTTCTTTCGCAAGCGACACTGTAGTCGGTCACTCTCAGCTAGGTGGTGAGGGGCGCAAATAGTGAGCACGGGGTAGCCAACTTTGATTTGAGGCTAAGGGTGCGCACTTTTGCCGAATCGGTTCGAATTTGAACTACCATCATCGCAACGGTGTGGGCCCTAAGGCCCACACCGTTATTGCCTTCTACCTGGACCGTGCAAATCTGGAGTGGGGATACGCCGTTACAGCCTCATCCATGACTTTATTTGGACTGCCTAGGCAAACCCGGCGGGCTTTCCTCCCTTTATCTGCCGATTGCGCGCAGTGGTCCGCGGGTTTCCGACGACTTGGATCACTGGTTGCGCCAACGCAGTCGCTGCATGGGACAGCCATGAAATGCCAGCTGTATCGGTGGCTTCAAGTTGCCATGCATACGGGTCTGGCGGCCCTGCTTATGACTCCAGCAGTTGCCTGAGTCGCTTTTCTGCTGTCTCTGGAATAAATCCCGTTTCCTGCAGCTTTTTCAAGCTCAGCACCGAACTGGGGGGCCGCGGGGCCGCAGTTTTATCACGGAAGTAGTCTTCAGTAGACACGCCAGTAACGGATTGTCGTGACTCGCCCCTCAATTCGAAGACATCGGCCGCGATATCAGCCCATGACTGAGCGCCGCCTTCATTACTCACGTTGTATGTGCCGTATCTAGCCCCTGAAGCAAGAAGATGCCGTATTCCTGCTGCTATATCATCGGCAAAGGACAGTCGGCCGACCTGGTCGTTGACAACGGAAGGTGTGACCCCGCGTGCCGCCAGATTGGCCATAGTGCGCACGAAGTTCTTGCCCTCACCAATCACCCAGCTTGTACGAACGATGTAGTGCTTGGGAACCACGCTCACAACCGCGTCACCCGCGGCCTTCGTTTGACCGTATACGCCAAGCGGAGAGAACTCTTCCTCCTCAGAGTGCACCTCTCTTGTCCCATCGAAAACGTAGTCGGAGGAGACGTGCACTAATGTTAGGTCGTGCTCGACAGCGAGGCGAGCCAGCCGTGCTACGCCAGTAACGTTGGTCTGCCAAGCGGCTCTGCGGCCCTCAGGGGATTCCGCAGTATCGACTGCCGTGTATGCGGCTGCATTGATGATGGTGTCGTAGTTCTTCCAATTTCTGGAACCGAATGCTTCGTCCGCGGTGAGGTCGAATTCCGCCCTTCCAGCAAACTCCACCGATAGGTCATCTTCATACGCTTCGCGAAGTGCCTTCCCGAGTTGTCCGTTAGCGCCCAAGACCAAGGTCATGCGTGGTGGCATTGGAACGACTCGTGAGAGGCGTGGGTGAGCTTTGTCTTTGTCGGAGAGCTCGGCTTGGGAAAGGGGGATAGGCCACTGAATAGCGGCGGTCTCGTCTGCCAGGTTCAGGAATGTATATTGCCCTTGGGCATCTGCACTCCAGTGATCATTTACCAAGTAGGTGTAGGCGGTGTTGTCTTCGAGAGTCTGGAAAGCGTTGCCGACTCCTCGAGGGATGAAGATCGCTTGGCTTGCATCCAAAGTGGCGGTAAAGACGTTTCCAAACGTGGGTCCCTCCCTGAGATCGACCCAAGCGCCGAAGATCTTACCGGTAGCAACCGAGATGAATTTATCCCACGGCTCCGCATGGATGCCGCGGGTTGTTCCGGCTTTCTCGTTGAAGGAAACGTTGTTCTGGACAGGCTTGAAGTCCGGGAGTGCAACCGTCAGCATCTTCTCGCGCTGCCAGTTCTCTTTGAACCATCCACGGTTGTCACCGTGGACGGGCAGGTCAAAGAGCACTACTCCGGGAATAGGTGTTTCTGTTGCGGTCAACGGCTTCGAGAACTCGATCGACATACTACTGACCCTGCTTCGTGTACTTGGCCTCGGTCTGGGCCTTCTGCGGGCGCCACCATGCTTCGTTGTCGCGGTACCACTCAATGGTGTTCTTAATGCCAGCGTCAAAGTTGGAGTACTCAGGACTCCAGCCCAACTCCGTGCGCAGCTTCGAGGAATCGATTGCGTATCGGAGGTCATGGCCTGGACGGTCCACGACGTGGTCATACGCTTCACGGTTTTGACCCATGTGCTCAAGGATCAGTTCGACAACGTCTTTGTTGTTCTTTTCACCGTCGGCTCCGATGAGGTACGTCTCACCGATGCGGCCCTTCTCGATGATGGCCAACACTGCAGAGGAGTGATCGTTGGCGTGGATCCAGTCTCGGACGTTTTCGCCCTTGCCGTAGAGCTTGGGGCGGACACCGTCGATGATGTTTGTGATCTGGCGAGGGATGAACTTCTCAACGTGCTGGTAAGGACCATAGTTGTTGGAGCAGTTGCTGATTGTGGCCTGCAGACCGAATGAGCGAACCCACGCCCGAACCAAAAGGTCTGAGCCCGCTTTGGTCGACGAATATGGGCTGGATGGGTTGTACGGTGTGTTCTCCGTGAAGCGCTCCGAGTCATCGAGCTCTAGATCCCCATACACCTCGTCAGTTGAGATGTGGTGAAAGCGCTTGTTGTACTTGCGGGCAGCTTCGATCAGCGTGTAAGTCCCGATGATGTTGGTGTCGAGAAAGGGGCGCGGATCGTGCAAGGAGTTATCGTTGTGCGACTCAGCTGCGTAGTGGACTACTACGTCGTGCCTTTCGACGAGGCCGTCTACAGCCTTTGCATTCGCGATGTCACCTTGGACCAGCTCCACTCGGTTGCCTGGGAGCCCTGCGAGGGATTCTACGTTGCCTGCGTAGGTCAGCTTGTCGAGCACAGTGACTCTGTGATCTGTGTTTTCAACAATAAAGTGAACAAAGTTTGAACCAATGAAGCCGGCGCCGCCGGTTACGAGTATCTGCCCCATGACGCATAACCTTACGGGTTTGCGGATGCGCATACGAACACGGAATGATCTGTTCATGCGAGGAATCATCTTGGCTGGGGGAACTGGATCGCGCTTGCACCCGATCACCCTTGGCATCAGCAAGCAACTTGTCCCGGTCTATGACAAACCGATGATCTATTACCCTTTGTCGACGCTGATTCTGGCCGGCATCCGGGACATCCTCATCATCACGACACCTCATGATGCAGAGCAATTCCAGCGTCTCTTGGGAGACGGCGCCCGTTTTGGTGTGAATCTAAGTTACGTCCAGCAGCCCTCGCCCGATGGTTTGGCACAGGCTTTCACGCTGGGAGCTGACCATATTGGCGGCGACACCGTTGCCTTGGTCCTCGGCGACAACATTTTTTACGGCCAAGGGATGGGCACTCAATTGCGCCGATACGCTGACGTCGACGGCGGTGCGGTCTTTGGCTACTGGGTAAAGGACCCTAAGGCATATGGTGTGGTCGAGTTCGACCAAGACGGCCGTGCGATCTCGCTCCAGGAGAAACCCGAGAACCCTCGCAGCAACTACGCCGTTCCCGGTCTCTACTTCTACGACAACGATGTTGTTGAAATTGCCCGGAACCTCAAGCCCTCAGACCGCGGAGAGCTCGAGATTACGGACGTCAACAAGACGTACCTCGAACGGGGCAAGCTTCAGGTTGAAGTTTTGCGTAGAGGGACAGCATGGCTGGACACAGGAACCTTCGAGGACCTCAGCGATGCGTCCAACTTCATTCGGACTGTTGAGAACCGTCAGGGTTTGAAGGTTGGTGCTCCTGAAGAGATTGCTTGGCGCTCGGGTTTCCTGACAGATGATGAACTGCGCGAGAGGGCCGAGCCGCTAGTAAAAAGTGGCTACGGTTCGTACCTCTTGGGACTTCTCGAAACAAGGCAGTCCGAACCGAGTTCCGTACCCGCCTCCTAGACACGTTTCGACGGAGGCCCTCCTCGGCTGGTCGTTGCCAGTCGAGGAGCAAGATCTCGGGCCGTGAACAGTTCCCTAGCAGTCCTAAACGGCCCGCTCCATCCCGAACTCCTCCACCCGGCGCCCCGCGCCCAGCAGCTCGGCGATAGCGGGGATCGTGCGCTCCGACGCCAACCCGTCCCCATAAGGGTTCACGGCATTCGCAATGGCCTCGAAGTGCTCAGCATCGTGAAGCAGCCGGCCAACCTCGGTAACAATCCGCTCCTCGTCCGTGCCGATCAACGCAACGGTGCCGGCTTCCACGGCTTCGGGGCGTTCGGTGTTGTCCCGCATCACCAGAACGGGTTTGCCCAGGCTGGGTGCTTCTTCCTGGACTCCACCGGAGTCGATGAGGACGATGTGGGCCAAGGAAAGCATGCGGGTGAATTCGCCATAAGCCAGGGGCTCAGTGACGATAACATTCGGCTTGCCCTCCAAAGAAGGAAGCACGGCTTCGCGGACCACCGGGTTCTTGTGAGCCGGAAGGACGATAACCAGGTCCGGCTCGGCGTCGGCGATGCGGGCGAGGGCCCGGCCGACTCCGCGCATGGCATCGCCCTGGTTCTCACGGCGGTGCGTCGTCACCAAAAGCACACGGCGACCACTCGCAGCAAGGGATTCCAGTTGAGGATCGGAGAACGGGACCTTCTTGTCCACGGTACTGAGCAATGCATCAATCACCGAGTTGCCTGTCACCACGATGTTCTCCGCAGCCACACCTTCGGCCAGGAGGTTCGCCCGGCTGGTGCTGGTCGGCGCCAGATGTAGGGCCGCGATCTGGCTGGTGATCTTGCGGTTCGCCTCTTCCGGGAAAGGCGAGAGCAGGTTGCCGCTGCGGAGGCCGGCTTCAACATGGATCACGAGAATGCCGTGATAGAAAGCGGCGATAGCGCCGGCAGTGGACGTAGTGGTGTCGCCCTGAACGATCACCGCGTCCGGCTTGGAAACAGCGAACAACTTATCGAGCCCGCTCATGGTTCGGGTCATGATGTCCGTGAGGGACTGCCCGGGCTGGAGAATGTTGAGGTCGTGGTCCGGAGTGATCCCGAAGAGTTCGTTGACTTGGTCCAGCATTTCGCGGTGCTGCCCGGTGACGGTAACCACGCACTCAAAGAGGTCCGACTCCATCAACGCCCGCACAATAGGAGCCATCTTGATGGCTTCCGGGCGAGTCCCAAAAGTAGGCATGATGGTGTGCACGTTTACCCCCAAATGACCGGCCCCGGAAGGCGCTCGAAACTAGTGCATTCCTAGCCGTTCAGAACACGAAGGAAGTGCGCAGAACGCTTAGTATTCGGGCCTCAACCACACATCAAACATCGCTTAGCCGCGCGGCTTCGCCCCTGGTGTTCAGCGGATCCGGGCGGAAGCAGTCAAGGTGAGGGTCGCCGTCGTGCGCTTCACAAAACTCGTCCGAACCGGCGTTGGCCGGCAGCCCGGTGGTGATCACCACCAAGTCCTTGATGCCCAACTGCTCCCGCAAGGCGAGGCCCACTGGGAGTCGTTCACTGCTCATGCCGCCCAGAACCACAATTGCGTCGGTCCGTTGGGGAGTGGCGTGGGGTGGGTTGTGAAAGAGCTGGAAGGCAGCAACCAGCCACAGGACACCCGCCAGAACGCTGGCCGCCAGCGTCCAGGCGAGCTTGTGCTGGAACGTCACCGGGTGTCTACATCCTCGAACACCAGGAAGGTTTGGGTGTCCAGGATTCCGTCCATGGATTGGAGCTGATCGAAGATGACGCGGCGGAGGTGGATGTTGTCTGTGGCGCGGACGAGGAGGATGACGTCGAAGTCGCCGCCCACCAAAGCGATGTGATGGATCTCCGGGATGGCCCGCAGCTGTTCCTTCAACTCGCGCCACGAGTGCTGCTGAACCTTCAACGTCACGTACGCGGAGGACCGCAGCCCCGCCTTGATGGGATCCACCAGCGCAGTGAACTTAGTCAGCACACCTTCGCCGGTAAGCCGGGCGATCCGGGTGTACGCATGGGCGCGGCTGATGTGGACGTTCTCCGCCACCTGCGTGATGGACATGCGCCCATCGGTGGTCAGCTCTCGGATGATGTCCCGGTCCACGCTGTCCAGCGGTACGGCGGTCTGCTCCGCCTCAGCCTCGCTCACTGGCTCTCCAATTCGTCTACAGCACGGGCACGTTACCCAGCTCACAATTGCAATTTGTCTTTCAGAATACCCAGTTTAGGCAAGGGCTTCCATGATTCGGCGGAAAGCTAGATACGAAACAAGCCCGGGGAACATACTGGAAGCACATAGTGGCTAAAGAAGGACGGACCAATGACGATCCACGCAGATCACTCTGCGCCGGAAACGGCTGTAGAGGACCAAGCTGCTGACGTTCGGACAAAATTCGGCATCAGCGTTGAGGACTACATGCTCCCCGCCCGGCACCAGATCCAAATGGTGAACCCGGATGGCACCCTCCGCTCCCATGACGAGCAAGGCACCGAACCCGGCCACGAATACCCCACACCCAGCGATGCTGAACTGATGGCCGCTTACGAGCAGCTCGTCGTCGGACGTCGCGTCAACGATCAGAACTCTGCGCTGGTACGGCAGGGCCGCATGGCCGTTTACCCCTCAAGCCACGGCCAGGAAGCCTGCCAGGTTGCAGCTGCCATGTGCCTTAGCGAAGGCGACTGGCTGTTCCCCACCTACCGTGACGCCGTCGCCGTCATGACCCGCGGGGTGGACCCCGTTGAGGTGATGACCATTTTCCGCGGCGACTGGCACGGCGGGTACGACCCCAGCGCGCACAACGTCGGCATCCAGTGCACCCCGCTGACCACCCAGCTGCTCCACGCCGTCGGCGTCGCCCACGCAGCCAAACTGCGCGGCGAAAACACGGTGGTAATGGCCATGTGCGGTGACGGCGCCACCAGCGAAGGCGACTTCCACGAGGCATTGAACTTCGCCGCCGTCTTCCACCTGCCCGTCATCTTCTTCGTGCAGAACAACAAGTACGCCATCTCCGTACCGCTCAGCCACCAGTCCGTGGCGCCGTCGCTGGCCCACAAGGCTGTTGGCTACGGCATGGCCGGTGAGCGCGTTGACGGCAACGACCTCGTGGCGCTGCTCGCCGTGATGGACCGGGCCGTGAAGCTGGCCCGCGAAGGCTCCGGCCCGCTCCTGATCGAGGCCCACACCTACCGCATGCAAGCCCACACCAACGCCGACGACGCCACCCGCTACCGCCCGGACAGCGAAGTTGCCGAATGGCAGGCCAAGGATCCGCTGGCACGCATGAAGTCGTACCTCACGGACAAGGGGCTGCTGGACGCCGCCGCTTCGGAGCGCATCGCCTCGCATGCTGAAGCCGTGGCCACCCAGCTCCGTGAAGGCCTGGGCGAGGACGTCCCCGTCCAGCCGCTGGACCTCTTCAAGTACGTCTTCGACAAGCAAACGCCGCAGCTGAAAGAACAGTCAGAGCTGCTGGCCAGCGAACTCGCACGCGCTGAAAGCGCCGACAACCACGGAACGGAGAGCGCAAAATGACCGTCACCACCACGGTTAACGGCAACGTCAGCGCAGCCACCGCCAGCGCAGCCGCTTCCGCCGCGGCCACTGCCGAAGCCACCGGCCCGCAGAGCCTCACCATGGCCAAGGCGCTCAACACCGCCATGGCCGACGCCATGCGCGCCGACTCATCCGTCCTGGTATTCGGCGAAGACGTCGGAATGCTGGGCGGCGTCTTCCGCATCACCGACGGCCTCATGGCCGAATTCGGCGAACAACGCTGCTTCGACACCCCGCTGGCAGAATCCGGCATCGTGGGTATGGCCGTGGGCATGGCCATCAACGGCATGCGCCCCGTGATCGAAATGCAGTTCGACGCCTTCGCCTACCCGGCCTTCGAACAAATCGTCAGCCACGTAGCCAAAATGCACAACCGCACCAAGGGCAAACTCAAAATGCCCATGGTCATCCGTGTTCCCTACGCCGGCGGCATCGGGGGAGTGGAGCACCACTGCGACTCCTCCGAGTCCTACTACGCCCACACCGCCGGCCTGAAGGTCTACACCCCAGCCACCGTGGCCGACGGCTACCGCATGCTCCGCGAAGCAATCGACTCCGACGACCCCGTCATGTTCATGGAACCCAAAAAGCTCTACTGGTCCAAGGACCAGGTTGACCTGGGTGCCTTGCGAGCAGAGCACGACGCCGGCACCTCCACCGAGGGCCGCGCAGCTGTTGCCCGTCCCGGCACAGACGCGACGCTCATCGCCTACGGCCCGTCCGTTCCCACCGCGCTCGCCGCGGCAGCTGCCGCCGCCGAAGAAGGCCGGTCCCTGGAAGTCATCGACGTCCGCACCCTCGTCCCCTTCGACGACGAAACCGTCTGCGCGTCAGTACGCAAGACGGGACGCGCCGTCGTGATCGCCGAAGCCCACGGATTCGCCTCCGTGTCCTCCGAGATCGTGGCCCGCGTCCAGGAACGCGCGTTCCACTACCTCGCCGCGCCGATACTCCGGGTGACCGGCTTCGATGTCCCGTTCCCGTCTCCCAAGCTGGAGCACTACTACCTGCCAAGCGTCGACCGTATCCTCGACGCCGTCGACGACCTTCAATGGGAGGACTGACCATGAGCTCAGATATGCAGGTCTTCAAACTGCCCGATCTCGGGGAGGGCCTCACCGAGGCCGAACTGGTGAACTGGCTCGTTGCCGTGGGCGACGAGATTGTGGTTGACCAGCCCATCGCCGAGGTTGAGACCGCCAAGTCCATGGTTGAGGTGCCCTCGCCTTACGCCGGCACCGTCGCCGAGCTGCACGGTGAAGCCGGTCAAACGCTCGACGTCGGCAAGCCGCTGATCTCGATCGCTCGCGCTGGTGCTTCTGCGGCTTCGCCCGCTGCCGCAGCTCCTGTTCCGGCTGGTTCTGTTGATCCTTCGCCGGTGTCCTCAGGTCTTGACGCTTCGCCGGCCGCGGAAGCTGCCGCCGAGACGTACCGGACCGAGGAGAAGGCCGGATCTGGCAACGTGCTCATTGGGTACGGAACTCCCGGGGGAGTGACCGGTGGGCGGACCCGACCGCGGAAGGCGAGTGTCTCTGTCGCTTCTTCAGTTGTTGAGCCTGCTGCTGTAACGGAGATGGAGCCGGCTGTGGCGGGGACGCGTATCCCCGGCAAGCTCAGTGCCGTCATCTCGCCGCTCGTGCGGAAGATGGCGCGTGACCATGGGGTTTCCCTCGACGCCATTGAGGGCTCGGGTACCAGTGGGCTGATCATGCGCAGGGATGTGGAAGCGGCTATTACTGTGCCTGCTACACGTGAACCTGCTCCTGCTGCTTCTCGTGTCTCCGCTCCCGCTCCCGTTGCCGCTTCTGCTGATGCCGTTGATAGCCGGACTGGTCTGTCTGTGTCTGCGCGGACACCTGTTCGTGGTGTCCGCAAGGCCGTGGCCGCCAACATGACTCGCAGCCGCTCGGAGATCCCCGAAGCCACCGTGTGGGTGGATGTGGACGCGACCGCCCTGTTGGAGATGCGTGCCGAACTTAAGAAGCGCGCGCCGCACGACACCCCTGGCTTGTTGGCTTTCATCGCCCGTTTTGTCACGGCTGGGTTAAAAAAGTACCCGGCCTTGAACACGCGCTTTGAAACCGCTTCGGATGGCTCGCAGGAGATCGTTGGGTTCGACGGAATCAACCTCGGCTTCGCTGCGCAAACCGACCGCGGACTCGTAGTCCCGTCCGTACGGAACGCGCACCAGCTGAGTGCCCGCGAACTGGACGCAGAGATCCGCCGACTCACCGCCGTCGCGCGTGACGGAAAGGCGACCCCCACCGAACTTGGCTCCGGCACCTTCACGCTGAACAACTACGGTGTGTTCGGCGTGGACGGCTCCGCCGCGATCATCAACTATCCCGAGGTTGCGATGCTGGGTGTTGGCCGCATCATCGACAAGCCCTGGGTGGTCAACGGTGAGCTTGCCGTCCGCAAGGTCACCGAGCTGACCCTCGCCTTCGACCACCGCGTGTGCGACGGCGAAACCGCGGCCGGCTTCCTCCGGTACGTTGCCGACGCAATCGAAAACCCCGGCGGCGCGCTAGCAGACATGTAACCCTCTCTCACATCCGATCCCCAATTCGGGATCCCTCTCTCACATCCCGAGGGCCTGAGCGGAACGCTCTATCAGTTCCGGGGGGTTTGAGCCTGACGCTCTATCAGTTCCCAAGGGCTTGAGCGGAACGCTCTATCATCCGCCCACCGGCGGGCTTCCCAGTTCAGGTTGCCCGCCGGTTGGGCGGGGGACATATTTCAGCGCAACACCCACATCACGTCCGCATGCGACCTAAGGCTTTTTGCTATAGCTCATGGTGATTCCACCCGTGTAATAGACCACCTTCACTTTCACGGCAGAGGCAGACGTGTGCTTTTTGCCGTCCTTCCATTCGATGCCACCCTCGGTCTTCATTGTGATGATCTGTTTGTAGGCGAGATCCACTCCGCCGCCCAATTTCTTGGCCACTTCCTCGGACACCTCGTCGCTCTTGGTCGTCTCAAAGTCGAACTCGCCATACTCTGCCGTGGCCACAAGATAGAAGTAGTCGTACAGGTCGAAGTCTTCGCGGGGGATCTGGACCACGCCCCGGCCTCGGAGCTCGGCGTTGATGCCTACGCCGCCTAGAACTTCGCCGTTGATCTCAAGTGAGTAGCGCGGGTCGTCGTATTCATTGGTGACTCCAACTTCCAGCTGGCCCTGCCGCGAGTAATCCGTGGCTGTCAGAAAACCAACCGAGGCCCCACGTTGTTTGACATCAATGCCGAACCGGCCGATCAGGAGATTGTTGCCATAGCCCTTGAGATCGACGTTGAGTTTGATGGTGCTCTTGGACTTGCGGACTGGTTTGGCACCTTGGACGTTTTGCTGGACCTGTTTGCTGTAGTCCTTGTGCTCTTCTTGGGACTTATTGCCCTTGCGCGTCTCAGACTCAGACAGTTTGATGGCGTCCTGCGCCTGGCTGGGTGAGACTTGTTGTGCTTCTTCCCGCCGTTGCCTGATCATTTCTTTGGCAACCTCAGCCCCGGCTTGCGTTGTACCCAATTCGGCGTCTTTCTCCTGCTTATCCAGGCCCATCCCGTATTTGGCCTGGATGTCCCGGGCCTTATTGGCAGCCTCTGCGATCGCAATGGTGTTGTCGGAAAGCTTCTTCAACAGGTCCGCTACTTCTTGGCGGCCTGACATGTCACGGAAAATGTTGGGCGTCCCCAGGAGAGATAACGCTGCCGCGAGTCCGCCGGGATCAGGAGCCGGGCTGGGACTGACGATGTTCACTACTGCAGGTGGGAATGGTGTGGGAGCCACACCGGGCTGCTGCGGTTGAGGTTGGATGGGCGTAACCGGGTTGATGCCCGGCGCATCGATAGGTATGGGGTGCTCGTCCCACTTCCAGAAGCGTGTGTTATCGATCTCCTCTGAGACGTTGCAGTGGCCGAGCTTGCCTTCAGCGAAAACGCCCCGGGTTGGCATGGAAATCAGCCGCTCGGACTTGGCCGAGGCCAGCGGCAACCTCTCAAGTACAGTCTGCCGGTCCTGCTCACTCATGGCTGCAAGAACGGAGGTGGCCCATTGGCGGCGCGTAGGGTCGGTGCCGTTCAGTGCCGCGGCGATGTCCACCACCGTGGTGTCGTCCACTGCGGAGGGTTGCTTCGCCAGCCCATATGCCACGTAGCTTCCAAACACTTCCAAGGGTGTGGGGTCGACGTGGTCGGACATGACCTGCCCCGGCGACCATTGCTTCTTCTCGAAATCCTTGGCGATTGTGTTGGCATCGGTTCCGAGCATTAGGACGCTGTTGTAATAGCCTCGGTTCGTATCCAGATGGGCGACTAGACTCTGCAAAGCCACGTCGTCTTCGGCCGAAACGAAGTCATTACGGTTTGGTTTGAGTCCCACGGTGGTTGTGGTTGCTGAAGGAGGTTGTTTCGAAGGGAGCAACCCGGTGCTCCCACCGGCATCATCCAAAGTCCGGGTGCCGGAATCAGCGAGTATATTGATTCGCTCGTTCTCCACCGTCACCATCGTCACCAGGATGTTTGACTCTTGCCAATCACCGCCCGAGTTGATGTCCTTCAGTTTTACTTCGATGCCTCTGATGTCTTTCCAGGGGATAGCGACAGGTAGGGTTTTCTCGAATTCGGGGGAGGTTCCCTCGTCGCCAGCACCATCGCATTGGAACTCGAAAATCCGTCCGTCCAGTAGATGGAGCACCACGAAGACCGGTTCCGACGTATCGTCGGAGGTGGTGGTGAACTGGGCGATGAGCTTGACGAAGAGCTTTGCGCCCGGGTCGATCGTCTGGGTGTTCGCACCCCACTTCTCCACCTCGCGCTTCAGTTTTTCCTCACCCAGTACCACTCGAGCGACAGCGTCAAAACCTGCCGCCAGCTTTGGATCGAGAAGGAAGGGTTCGAGTTGGAATCTTCTGAGGAGAAGTGCTTTCGCCGTCAGGACCTGGGGGAGGTTTAGCGACATCTGGACCAGCACGGAGGGGCGACGGCGGACCCACTCAACAGTCACCCGGTAGTGCCGCAGCACCTCGTAGTAGAGGATCGTCAAAGTGTGGCTGTGGTTATAGTTCGAGAAGGTGCGGGTCTGGATACTTTCCTTCTCCTCCTGGCGGGCCTGGATGACAACTGTTGAGTTGATTTCACGCTGAGATGAGCTGGCCTGCGAAAAACTGTCGTTCAGTCGTTGGACGTTCTCCGCCGCTAGATCCCTGCTTCCGTCGCTGGTAGCCGTGGATCCTCCCAAGCTCCAGGTGTTTCCCACGGCGGCACCCAGCCCCACGACCCCCAGATTGGCACCTCCCGTGGCACCCGATGATCCAGCGGCGCCCGCCATAAACGAGCTCCCGTGTTGAAGTTCTTTGACCCCGGCCTTGACCGTCTCGGAAATGGTGCGGTCGCGGTGGGTCTGATGCAGCAACTCTTCGGTCATTTTAGTTTTCTCGTCACGCTTTGCGACGCTGTCCCAGGACCAGTCGATCACGGCCAGCTTTACGCTCTCCCCAGGTGCCAGCGGCAAGCTGTAGAGAATCTCGCCGAGGGAATGACCGAGGGAGAACCATGTGACTTTGTAGTCGTCTACGTAGGCGGCCTTAAACTCCTGCGGAACCCCGAAATTAGGGGGAACGTCCACCAGCCGCACCACTTGGCGGAGGACGAATTCCTGCAGCGCCAGGTTCGAGGGGACCATCTCCTCGCAACCGTCCGCTCCGAGGAGCGTGGTGGGAGTTGCTGCAAACGAGGCGGGGGAGAGCCTCCAGTCTGTAAGACTGGGATTTTGCAGTGCGCGGGGGCCCATGTTGATCAGCGAGGACGGCAGGGTATGCCACGATACTTTAAGTCGGGCGAGTATGGCGTCGGAGGAAAAGCGGGCCTGATCCAGCGCATCGAACCTGCCCGAATGGCCACTGGGATAGATCCACACGGCCAAGCTGGATGATGGTCCAGTGCCCAGCTGGCGGGCTTGGATGGCCTCCGAGAGCATCAACTGGACGTCCGCTCCCAGTCTTCGAAGATCGAACGAGACGTACCCCATATGGTCGGTGGTCAGTATACCTAGCGGCTCCGCCCATAAAGCGCTTTGGTCCGGAACCTCGGGCTCAGTTTCAAGGCCAAGTCGAGAAGCCGCTGCCCGTACCGCGTCCGCCATGAGGCGTTCCAGGTCCGCCACGGGAATCTCTGAAAGGCGCTCACGGCCCGCCGCCTCCAACACACTCTTGAGTGCTTCCTGGAATAGGTCGTTCACCATCTGACCTTGAGTTATCAGTCGCTCGCGGCTTTCCTTGCTCACGGTGGAAGCTAGAGCACGTAGGGCCGCATTCTCCACCCTGTCCCGACTGGCGCCGGTAGCTGAGGGGTCCACGCTTATAATTGCTGCGCGCAGGGGCTCCCTGAACCGTTCGTTGATAGGCGGTGGCGGAATTATCCGCGGAACCGCAACTTCTGCATAGAGCGGCAGCCGCTGGACGGGACGTCCCGTGTCCGGATCTGTGACGAAAATGCCCAGATGCGCCGGCACTGGAGAGCTGAATGATGCCATGATGCCACCTCGCTCGAGCTCCACCGGCTACAAACGGACCTTGCACGCGAACGTCTGATGGTGGGGTGGCCCACCTTACTCTTCGGATAGCCGCCCGGGAATACGGGAGTGGCAATGTAAAGCGTTAAGGCCTTGACGCCATACTTGCATTTTGCAAGTATGGGCCGCATGAGCCTCTTTATCACATGCCCGGTTGAAGACGTCGAGCGCGCGACAGCTTTCTATAACGCCCTCGGCTGGACCCTCAACACTGAGATGTCCGATCACAACGTGTCATGCTTCGCGATCGCCCCCGAGCAGTACGTCATGCTCGGTAGCCGCGAGATGTACGCGAGCGTCGGTGGCGCCGAGGAGTTGGTGGGCGGACCCGAAACCCCCTCGAAGGTCACAGTTTCATTCGATCTCGACAGCCGAGAGGCGGTGGACGAGCTTATCGAACGCGCCAGCGCCGCCGGTGGGCGGATCGGTGACACCGATGACTACCCCTTCATGTACCAACGCCAATTCGATGACCCTGACGGCTACCACTACTCACCGTTTTGGATGAAGCCGGACGCCCAGCCGACCGCGTGAGCAACCTTGCCGCGGCCCTCGACATCGTCGGACCACGGTGGGCATTGCTTATCGTGGAGCGGCTGCTCGACGGGCCACAGCGTTACGGCGATCTGCAGCGCGACCTCGGGGTACCGACCAACATCCTCGCGACCCGACTGCGCGAGCTCGAAGCCGCCGGTGTACTGTCCCGCCTGCCGCTCCGGCATAACACCCGGGCCTACGCGCTGACCGATAAAGGGCTCGCCTTGCGCGAGGCGATCGTCGCGCTGGAACGCTGGGGCGGACGCTGTGCTTGAATGCGTCTATAAGAAGCGAGCGTGGGATTGAACCCACGACACTCATATGGAGGAAGCAGGAAGTTATGGGGAAACTTTCGGACGGCCATCTTTGGACCCTGGTTCACGCTGAGCGCGCAGCGCTGATGGAGGACTTGATGGGCCTTAGCGCGGAACAGTGGCGTCACAAGACCCTGTGCGGGCAGTGGGATGTGGAGCAAGTAGTCGCACATCTCACGGCAGCGGCGAGCCTTAACCAGTGGCAGTGGCTGCGCAGCATGCTCGGTGCGCGTTTCCGCCCCGACGTGCACAACCAGCGCAGGCTCGAGGAGCACCGTGGTAGCACCCCGGCCAAGACCTTGGACCGGTTTCGAGCCGTCATTCACAGCAGCATCGCACCGTCCTCCGATATACCAGCGTATCTGGGGGAGGTAGTGGTGCATGCCCAGGACATCCGCCGGCCCCTGGGACTTCCACGCACTCCGAGCATTGACGCTTTGACGCCCGTCGCGGAGTTCTACGCCCGCCGGGACTTTGCGGTCGCCAGCCGCACGCACGCCGCCGACCTGCGGCTGGAGGCGAATGACGGTCCCTTCTCCGCAGGAACAGGACCACTGGTTACTGGTACGACCCTCGCCCTGGTGATGGCGATGGCCGGACGTCATCCCTACCTTGAGGACCTCAGGGGTCCCGGTCTTCCTACTCTTCGCTCACGCCTGGACATCTCGGCCGCGAGATCCGCCTAATTCCCCAGCCGCCCGTTCAATTACCGGGACCGAACACGATCGAGTCGAAAACGGCGCGTGCCTCCCTCGTCAGCTCCGGATTGATCGATTCGTGGAATTGCACCACCCAGCTCACAGCGCGCTTGCCGTTCAAATCCACAACCCGGTAAGTTTCGCGCTCAGCGGCGCTCGAGTACCAGCGTGAGCATTCGTTTGAAAATTCAGAGTGGATGCAGAACTTATCGCGGTCGCAGCCTGTGATGTCCACGCCGCCCTTGACGAAGTGGTCGAACTCCAAGCCGGAGTAATCACCCACCTTGACCTTGACGGGAGGGGTGCTCGCCGTGGACGTCTGCGCCGTCAATGCGTCGACGAAGCTCTTAACCGACGGATCGACCTTGACGAGCGCCCCCTCCCAAGCGCATGCGTCCGTCGGCACATAGTCGGCGGGCCACCAACCCACGAAGACGCCCCATTCATCCGGGTGATTCGGGTCATCTTTGGCCACACCATCGCCGTCGTAAGTCGACCAACCGGCTGGGACTGTGATCTCGAAAGGCGCCGAGTAGCCCTTGACGAGGACCCGGTAGGTGCCGGCGTCGAGGTTGCCACTCTCCGGCAGCAGTGGGACTGTTTGGGGGGCGCCACCTTCAGTCTGTGCCGGGGCCGTGCGAGCCTCCGTCGTCGAAGAACTTGGGGACGGGAGGGAGGCGTCGTCGGGCTTGGAGTCACACCCACCGAGACATCCAATGAGTGCGACAACCAGCAAAGGTAAGAGATAGCGCCGTCTTTGAGTAGCCAGATCCAGGGGTGTCATGGGGCTCACCGATCCACCAAGCCGCTTTGGGGTACTGCGAGGCCCCGCAGCTCAGTGGCCTCGCGGGCGGTACCAGGTGGGATGCCGTCGCCTCAAGTCTCCTCCGGCACACAACCCAAGACAATAAGGGGTGTTAGTGGATCGGTTACGACGAATGCAACCCCATAAAAATGACAGGAGCCCACTGAAATCAGTGGTGAGGCTACTACCAACCGCAGGCACCGGCCCCGGCTGGATGGTCCTACTGATTCTCATGGGTGCCATCCAGTGCGTCGTCGCCCAATGAATGGATCATGCTTCGCAACGCCTTGAATGCGGCCTTTTGTTCGTCGTGCGTCATGCCAGCTAGCATCCTGTTTTCCACCTCGCGGACCGCAGCGCTCGCCGTCGAAAGGCTGCTCCGACCCAGCGGAGTCAGCTGCGCAGGAAGGACTTTCCCTACTCGGGCCTCCGCAGGGCGGGTCACATAGCCGTCGCGTTCCAAGGCTTGGAGCAGTACGTTCATGGATTGTCGGGTGACGAACGCGCCGCGGGCCAGCTCGGAGTTAGATAAGCCCGGGCGCTGCGCCAGGAGTTCCAGGCAAGAGTAATGGGTAATGGTCATGCCAAGTGGCCGCAGCGCTGCTTCCATGGAGGCGCGAAGGGCACTCGACGCTTCCTTCAGCAGATATCCCAGTGACGTGGTGAGGTCGATCCCGGGTTGACTCATGTCAGTATTCTGACATAGATTCGTCGTGTCAGATAACTGACAAAGAATCATAGGAGCATCACATGCCCGTCACCGGCCCCGACTTCATCTCACTCCAAGCGCGCGACCTCGACGCGTCTCAAGCGTTCTACGAGCAGTACCTCGGCCTTGTCCGCTCGCAAGCAGGGCCGCCCCACGCCGTCGTGTTCGACACGAAGCCGGTCACCTTCGCACTCCGCACCATCGCTCCGGGGACGGACCTGACGTCCGTTGATCAGCCGGGCGTCGGCGCCGCAATCTGGCTGCACGCCACGGATGTGCAGGCTATCCATGACTCGCTCCTGGCCGACGGCCACACCATCGTCGCCGCACCCATGGACGGTCCCTTCGGACGCACGTTCACGTTCGCCGATCCCGACGGCTACCACGTGACGCTTCACGACCGCGCCTGAAACCCATAGGTTCCCCACCGGCGTCGAGTAGCCTTGCACGCAACCGTCCAGCAACAGAAGGAAGTGGCGCAAATGCAGCAATACGTGGTTCTCCAGGTGATCCTGAAAGAAAAAATGTGGGGCGCCGGTTCGGGTAACCTGCCTTCCCTGGAAAGGGCCATCAACGATCAAGCCGCTAAGGGTTACAGGCTCCACACCATCACCACCGCCAGCAGCGGAAGCAAGGGCGTGATCGGCGGCGGCGATCGCATACAGGCGACCATGGTGTTTGAGCGCGTCGGCTAGGGCTCCACGCACGCCGGATCAGAAGGCCGGAACTTCCTGCGGAACGTAAGAGTCTGCAGTTGTGCCGTTTCCTAGTTGTCCCAGACCGTTCTCTCCCCAAGACCAGAGTCTTCCGTCGCCGGTTAGGGCATAGGACGTGTAGAGGCCTCCAGTGACGAACTGGACACCGTTTAGCTGCTGCACGCGAACCGGTGCGGTTGCGTTGTTTCGGGTGCCATCTCCCAGCTCCCCTGAATAGTTGTACCCCCAGGCCCAAAACTCATCTGCGCCGTTGGAAGCGAAGGCGCTATTAGTGTTAGCCCCTATGCTTTCCATGCCACTTAGCCCGGGGATCTGAACGGGGACATCGCTATATCCCTGGTATGTTCCGTTTGCCAACAGGCCAAGCCCGTTGTGACCCCAAGCCCAGACGGTTCCATCGTTGCGAAGGGCAAGGGCGCCATAGCTGGTGCCCACAATGTCCCGCACTCCGTCCAAGCCCGAAACCCTGACCGGTACCAAGGAGTTGGCGGTTGTTCCGTTGCCTAGCTGGCCCTCCCCGTTGTAACCCCAAGCCCACACTGACCCGTCGCTCTTGAGCGCGTAGCCTGAATTTCCGCCGCCCGAGATCTTGGTGACATCCGTAAGACCCTGCACCTGAAGGGGAGTGAGGCCTGTCCCCAGAGTGTGGCCTTGCCCTTGCTGGCCTTTGGTGTTGTTTCCCCATGCCCAAACAGTGCCGTCCGAGCGCAATGCGTAGGCTGTGTTCCCGTTTGATTGTGTCAACGTGATCGGAGCCCACTAGGACGGCCCGAACGGTACCCACCCGTCGGACGTCCGGGGATGATGTTGTGAGGGTGTCTAGGGGTTCTTGGCGTGGTTTCTGGGTCTGTGAAAACACTGCCGCGGGTTGGGACGATACCCGGGGTCCCGGTTGTTGGAAGCTGGCGTCTGGCGGAGTAGTGCGTCAGAGGTAGCTGCAGATTTGTTCGGGATCGCAGCTTGCGTCGGTCCCGGACGCGGCAGTGGCGTGAAGGCCGGCGACGATGGATCGCAGCGCCATTAGTTCAGAAATCTGGTGGTCCAGTTCGGCCAGCTGGTTGGAGAGAAGGTCTTGGACGTGGGCGCAGGGGGCTTCTCCGGCGTCACGGAGGCTAAGAATTTCGCGTATTTGGGTCAGGGCGAGGCCTGCGGCCCGTCCGCGGCGGATGAATTCGAGCCTGGCCACGGAGTCGTCATGGTAGTCCCGGTAGCCGTTAGAGGATCTTTTCGCTGCCGGGAGAAGCCCGCTGTCCTCGTAGAAACGCAGCGTCTTGGTTGTCATCCCTGCCGCTGCCGCGGCCTCACCGATACGCATCATGAACTCATTTCTTAGCAGGCGGCCAGGACGGCGATTCCTTGACATTCCAGTGTAGGGGAAGGTTGAGAATGGGATGCAGAGCTGGTCTTCGGTTGAAGGCTGCACATGGCGGTCGGTTGAGCAACAGGTGTGCTGGCGGCTGCTTCCCTTCCATCTTCAGGAGTCCCTCGTGTCGGCAGCATCTTTCGATTATGACCTGGCCATTATCGGTTCCGGCGGGGCTGCTTTCGCTGCGGCCATCCGGGCAACCAGCCGTGGCAAGCGGGTGTTGATGGTGGAGCGCAGCACTGTGGGAGGCACGTGCGTGAACACGGGCTGCATCCCGTCCAAGGCCCTGCTGGCCGCCGCGGAAGCCCGCCATGTCGCCCTCGATGCTTCCGGACGGTTCCCCGGTATCAGCACCTCCGCAGAGCCGGTGGATATACCCGAACTGGTCGCCGGGAAGCGCTCACTGGTCGAATCCATGCGGTCAGAGAAGTATGTGGATCTCGCCGCGGGCTATGGATGGAACCTGCAGCGGGGGACGGCGGTGTTCGCCGGAACCGCAGCCGCACCGGTTTTGAACATCACCGCCCCGGGCGGAACCACCGAGACAGTCAGCGCGGAACACTACCTGGTCGCGACCGGCTCCACCCCCTGGATCCCTG
The DNA here is from genome assembly GCF_023656375.1 of Paenarthrobacter sp. TYUT067. Classification (NCBI taxonomy): domain Bacteria; kingdom Bacillati; phylum Actinomycetota; class Actinomycetes; order Micrococcales; family Micrococcaceae; genus Paenarthrobacter; species Paenarthrobacter sp. TYUT067. The sequence goes on along the minus strand of NZ_JAMOIT010000004.1, from coordinate 4,317 downwards.
AAGTGCCGGGAATGGACGAGGTGGATTATCTGACGTCCACGAGTGCGATGGAGCTGCAGGACGTTCCCGCTTCGATGCTGGTGGTGGGCGGCGGGTATGTGGCGCTGGAGCAGGCGCAGCTTTTCGCCCGGCTCGGCACGGAGGTGACCATCCTGGTCCGGTCCAAGCTCGCCTCGGCCGAAGAGCCTGAAGCCGGGCATGCCCTCGCCGGTGTCTTCGCCGATGAGGGTATCCGGGTCGTCCGTCGAGCGACAGCGTCCTCGGTCCGGACCGATGAGGTGTCGGGGGACGTGGTCGTGGATGCTTCCGTCTCAGGAGGAAACGAGGAATTCAGGGCCGCGCGCCTGCTCATGGCAACAGGCCGGCGCCCGGTCACGGAGGATTTGAACCTTTGCATGGTCGGCGTTGAAACCGGGGACCGCGGGGAAGTCCTGGTCGACGGGAGCCTTCGCAGTACTAATCCGAGGATCTGGGCCGCGGGTGATGTGACGGGTCACCCGGAGTTCGTTTATGTCGCCGCCGCGCACGGGGCCCTGATGGTGGAGAACGCCTTTGAGGGTGCCGGGCGTGAGGTCGATTACCGGCACCTGCCCCGGGTCACGTTTACCAGCCCTGCCCTGGCCGCTGTCGGGATGACGGACAAGGAAGCGAACCAGGCAGGGATCCGGTGCATGTGCCGGGTTCTGCCGCTCAAATTTATCCCTCGCGCGCTGGTGAACCGTGATACCCGCGGCTTCATCAAGATCGTTGCCGACGCGGACACGGGTCGGATTGTAGGGATCACTGTCGTGGGTAAGGACGCCGGGGACATCGCCGCCGCAGGGATTTACATTCTGGAGGCCGGGATGACCGTTGATCAGGTCGCGAATCTCTGGAGCCCCTATCTGACCATGGCCGAAGGCATCAAGATAGCAGCCCAGTCCTTCACTACTGACGTCTCCAAACTGTCCTGTTGCGCGGCATGAAGTGGTCAACGACAACCTATGTGTTCGTGGGGCGGGCGGCCGCGGCTACCTTTTAGTGCGCGTTCCTTGTCAGGCTGTGGGCGAGGCGGTAGGAATCGGTGCCGGTTTCGATGATGGTGCCGTTGAACGTCAGCCGGTCAACGATCGCGGCGCAGAGGCGCGGGTCGGTGAATGTCTTGGTCCAGCCGGAGAACGACTCGTTGGAAGCGATGGCGATGGAGTTCTTCTCTTCGCGTTCGGTGAGGACCTGGAAGAGGAGTTCGGCGCCGCGCCGGTCCAGTTCCATATAGCCGAGCTCGTCAATGCAGAGCAGGTCCACTCGGCCGTATCTGGCGATGGTCTTGGCGAGGACTTTGTCGTCGGCGGCTTCGACGAGTTCGTTCACGAGCCGGGTGGCCAAAGTGTATTTGACCCGGTATCCCTTCTCCGCCGCGGCGGTGCCCAGCCCGATAAGCAGGTGGGATTTGCCGGTTCCGGAGTCCCCGATCAGGCATAGCGGTGCACCTTTTCGAATCCATTCGCCGGTAGCGAGGGTATGGATGGTAGCGGGGTTGATGTTCGTGTTCGCGTCGAAATCGAAATCACCGAGCCATTTATCCCGGGGAAAGTTCGCGGCTTTGACGCGTCGGATTGAGGAGCGACGGTCCCGGTCATCGCATTCGGCCAGCAGCAGCTCGGCCAGGAAGCCTTGGTAAGAGAGTTGTTCCTTCCCCGCGACGGTCAGAGCTTCGTCCAGAACCGCCCGGATGGTGGGCAGGCGCAATCGGCGGCATGCTTGGTCCACGGCCGCGACCGCGGCCTGCTCAGTCAGACCGCGGCGCCGTCGCAGGGTTGGGGTGATGGTGGTGGCCGGTGCGGTGGGGCTCATGAGATGTTTTCCTTCGACGCGGTTCCTGCGGAGTGTTCGGTGCGTTTGGCCAGCAGCTCGTCATAGGCGCTGATCGCCGGGAGCGGCCGCTTGTCTGGAGGGAGCCCGGCGATGACCGCCGCCGGGTCCATCAGCCGGCGCTGGGTCAGGCTGACAACTCGTTGCACTTTCGCTTCAGCATGAGCACCGCGATGACGGTCAGGACGGGACCCACCAGCAGGGATGCTGGAGGCATGTCGGCGGCCTTCAACCGCCACGACGTCGGCACTGACGGCACCTACTCCAAGGGCTGCGGTGATCCCTGCCTCGATGTCTTCGGCTTCCATCGATCGGTGCAGCAGCAGGACGTCAATCAGTTCACGGGTCCCCGCGGCATCACCGTTGACCCTGCGCGAGGCAGACCAGAAGGCGTCATGGGCGCTGGTGAAAGCACCCGACTCCCGCGCCCTGGCCAAAGCAGTGGAACCAGGCAAAGCGCCGGGCTTGGTCTTGAGGACCTCCAGATAATGGTCCAACTGGACCGACTGCCCGCCCTTGGCAATAATCCGCTGGTGCCGGGCCGCCACCGCGCGGCCGTCGAACACCACAACTTCGGATGCCCGCAATGAAACCCGGACCCGCCGACCGATGAACCGTGCTGGCACCGAGTACTTCACCATCCGCACGGTAATCATTGAGGACCGGTCCACTCTCGGGTTCAACACCAGACCGGGATCGAACTCGTCGGCCGGCAACGGTGCCAGGAACGGGCGCTCGGCGGCGAAGTCCTGGCCGATAGTGCGGATCCTGCCATCAATCCGCCGCTGATCGTCTTGAACCTCCCGGCTCCGGATCCAGTCGTTGAGCTCATCAAGGGACCTCGCCACGGGCATCGGGGTCAGCCGGTTGCGGCGGAACCAGCCCACCTCGCCCTCGACCCCGCCTTTCTCGTGAGCGCCGGCAAGACCTGGCTGGCAATAAAAGGCATCAAATCCATAGAACGAGCGAAACAACACCCACCGGTCATTCTCCAGGCGGTTCCGCCCCTGACCGAACACCACGGCCCTGACGGCACTGGTGAGGTTGTCATAGCGGATATGTTTGACCGGCACGCCGCCGATCTCGTTGAACGCCTCGACGTGGCCTTCCAGAAACGCTTCCTGGGCCTGGGTGGGGTAAATCCGGTGGATGGCTTTGCCGGAGTGAGAAAGCCGGAAGATGAACATGTGGCATTTCGTCTTTACCCCGTCCAGCACGATCCAGACTTCACCAAAGTCCACTTCCGCTTCCGCGCCCGGGGCGTGCTCCTGAGGAACAAATACCTCAACCCGGCGGCCGGCCTCCACATCGATCTGCGCCCGGCGGACCCGAACGTAGTCACGCACCGTCGAATACGACAACTCGTCCGCTCCATGCTCCTCGATGAGCCGGGCAAGAATCCTCCGGGCAGTGTGACGCTGCTTCCTCGGCGCCGTCGTGTCCTCGACGAGCATGGCGTCGATCGTCGGTTTATAAGGATCAAGCCGCGGCGAGGACCGTACAGGAGTTTTACGCTCTGGCGGGACCGGGGAACTTAACGCCTTACGCACGGTTTTCCGCGCCACCTGGTGCCTGCGGGCAAGCTCCCGGATTGACGCGCCCTCCACCCGGGCATCCCTCCGAATCTGCGCGAACAACTCCACTCTTGACCCCATCCCGGCCCTCCCGTCGTCGATCCAACACTGGATGGATCAACGTTCACAGGTGGGTACCATTCAAGCCGTCATTAGGTTCGGCATGTCCGGCTGGTGGGTACCGTTCGGGCCGTCCTAGTGGGCTCCGATCAGACTGTCATACTCACCGTTAGTGGCGATACTCCTGACGCTGTTCAACCCCTGGACCTCGAGTGGAACCGATGAATATTGCCCACCATTTGAGTTGCCAAGTTGGCCGTAGTAGTTGCTCCCCCAGGCCCACACAGATCCGTCGCTCTTGAGGGCGTAGGCGTTGTATCCGTATGCTGCGACACCTGTGACCTTCCGAAGTCCCACAACCTGAGCGGGCACGTAGGTGGCATACGCATCGGAGCCTGTCCCCAAATTTCCGGATGCATTGAAACCCCATGCCCACAGTGTCCCGTCGGCTTTCAGAGCGAAGGCGCTCTCAATCCCAGCGGCCATCCCTATGACCCCGGTTGGTACCGGGTCGGACGGTTTGATGACGGGGGTGTTTTGGCAGGGGTTTGCGGTGAAGAGGGGCCAGGTGTTGGTTGCGGTGGCTTTCCATTCGCCGAGGTCGAAGCCGAGTATTTTGATGCCTGCCAGGACGCCGAGTCGGCCTTCGACGCCGAGTTCCAGGGGGCAGGTCCAGGTGAGGTCTTGTCCGCTGGCGGTGGTGACGGTGATGGTGGTGGTCGCGTAGGGGCCGATGCCGAAGGTGATCCCGGCGATGCCGTAAAGCTTGATGGTGGCGTCGAAGTCCAGGGACGCTCGTGCGGTCAGGGATGCGGAGGCTTTGTAGTCGTTT
>NZ_JAMOIT010000039.1:0-5060 GCF_023656375.1 Paenarthrobacter sp. TYUT067 | reverse complement strand
ACGCAACCACCACCACACACCCCAACGAACATAAACCCAACCCACAACAACCCCACGCGGGTCTGTCTGAATAGGCTCAATGGGACTGCCTGAACGGGACTGCCTGAACGGGATTGCCTGAAAACGGGTGCGCGGGGCCTGACCCGAGGGGCGGCAGAACCCGAGGGGCGGCAGAACCCGAGGGGCGGCAGGGCGCGATGGGCGGCAGGGCGCGATGGGCGGCAGAACCCGAGGAGCGGCAGGGCGCGATGGGCAAAGAGCGATACAGGAACGTGTGCTCAACGCTCATGGTGGCGCTTGGGTCGCCCGTGCAGCTGCCTGCCCCGCACTCCCTACTGGCTATCTGTGGCCTGTGAGTTCCGATCACTGCCGCGCCTTCGCTGCTTTCGACCTGCAACCCGGGACCGGCGCTCCGCACGCGAACCGTGACCTGATCATGACCGCACAGGACCTCCTACGAACCGCGCCCGTGTTTCAGGGCCCAGGGTCCAAGGCCCGTGGCCCAAGACCCATACTTCGGCGGACACGTGACATTCGTTCTCTAGCAACCAGCAACCAGCAACCAGCGCCGCAACGAGAGCGCCCAGCAGCCCCCAAAAAAAGCGCTACCGCGAGGTTGGCCAGCCCGTGTACGACTCCGCGAGGTACGCCTTGGCATGCTCGGATGTGACCACGGAGTGAAGCTCACCAAGCTGGCGGGCGCGGTCGAAATCGTCGGCACCTGGCACGGTGTGGAGCATGGACGTCATCCAGTAAGAGAAGTGCTGGGCCTTCCATACGCGGTCCAGGGCGCGGTCGCTATAGGAATCGAGCAGCGCGGTGGAGCCGTTGGAGTAGAAGGAATCCAGCCCCTCGAAGAGCACCTTGACGTCGTGGATTGCCAGGTTCAGGCCTTTGGCGCCAGTGGGCGGCACTGTGTGCGCTGCATCGCCGGCGAGGAAGAGGTTTCCGTGCCGCATGGGTGTGTGAACAAAGCTGCGGAAAGGCAAAACCATCTTTTCCAGAACGGGCCCCTCTTTGAGTTCAAAGCCGTTGCCGTTGACGCGCTTGCGGAACTCGGACCAGATCCGTTCGTCGTCCCAGTCGGCCACGTTCTCTTTGGGGTCGCACTGAAAGTACATGCGTTGAACGGTTTCGGTGCGCTGGCTGATCAGGGCGAACCCGTTCTCGGAGTTCGCGTAGATGAGTTCGTCGGCGCTGCGCGGGGCCTCAGCGAGTATTCCGAACCACGCGAACGGGTACTCGTGGAAGTACCACTTGCGGTTGGCTTCGGGGATCTGGAAGCGGCAGTGGCTGCGCGACCCGTCGGCACCCACCAGGAAGTCGGCCTGGATTTCGAACTCCTGTCCGTCGGAGTCGGTGAACCAGACCTTTGGCTTGCCTTCGAGGTCGTGCACGGTGGTGTCCGTGACGCTGTACCGGACGTCGCCGCCGTCGGCCGCCCGCTTTGCGGCAAGGTCCGCGAACACGTCTGTCTGCGGGTACAGCCACACGGATTCACCCACGAGCTCTTTGAAGTTGATGCGGTGACTCTCACCGTTGAACCGCAGTTCGATTCCGTCGTGTCGGTCGCCCTCGCGCAATACCCGGTCCGAGACGCCGGAATCCACCAGCAGGTTCACTGTTCCGTGCTCAAGGATGCCTGCACGAACCGTTTCCTGAATTTCCTTGCGGCTGCGGATTTCCACCACCACCGAATCGATGCCCTGCTTGGCCAGCAGGTGGGAGAGCATCAGGCCGGCTGGGCCTGCACCCATGATGGCCACTTGGGTGGTAATCGGTGTACGTGCCATGGTTTCCTCGCTTCGTTGCGGATCCCTGCTTGCCGTGAAGCGGGATGAATCTTGCATTTAGTGTGGCCCGCGAGGAGTGATTGGCGTTACAACAATTCCGTTGAACGGAAGTTGGACTCTAGTCGCCGAGTTGACGTCCTATCCCCCGGGCAGCCGTCTGGAGCGCGGGCACCAGCGCCTGAAGTCGCATTTCCGCCAGCGGCACAACCACTCCGAGCGCCGCCACGGTGCGACGCTTGCTGTTGATCACCGGCACGGCAATCCCCCACGTATCGGGATCCACCACACCAGCCAATTGCGCGTACCCCTGCTGCGCCGCTTCGGCAAGAAGTTGACGCACGACGCCGGCAGTTACCTTTGCGCTGGGATCTGCGAATTGCCGGAGGTACTCCGTCTGCAATTCGCGCGATTGGTTCGACATCAGGGCCAGACCGGCCGAGGAAATGTGGACGGGCATCCGCCCGGCGATCCGCGCCCGGTTGGCCACTGATCCCCGACGCGAAAGCCGCTCCACAAATAGTGCCTCCCACCCGTCAAGCACCGCCAGATTCACATTCTGGTTGAGGACTTGCTGTATATCTTCCATGAACGGCATGGCAGCCTGCCTGAGAGCCAGGGTGGGTGAATTGCGGTTGACGAGTTCCCATAAACGCAGACCCAAGCGAACAGTACCGCCCGCGCCGAGGTCCAAGAGTCCATGTTCGGAGAGTTGCCGGACCAGTCGGTGGGCTGATGACAACGGAAGTCCAGATCGGTCAGCCAACTCGCTTAGCTGCAGCGAGGTGGTCCCTTCCGGGAAGGCCTCTATGACCCGCACCACGCGGTCTACCACTGAATCGCCTGACGCCGAGTTAGCCATGCCCTGCTCCTTTGCTTCCGGCCGCCGCCTCATGAGGGCGCTCATCAGCCTGCCGATTGCGGCGCTCCGGGACACGGCCTGGGCGAATGCCCTGCTGGCTCCCTTCCGTTCAATGGTAGAACGTGTGCCAGGCAACACCGAGCGGTGATACAACTCTCTTAACCGACCGACCGACCGTTCTGCGGTGGGTCGACCTATCTGCGAAGTACCGAGGACGCTATGCCAACGATGTCATCTGCCCGCCGCTCTCAATGGCCCGTCTGGCTTTGCTGGCTGGCCATGGTGTTGGACGGCTTCGACCTCGTTGTCCTGGGTACCGTCATCCCAACACTCATCAAGACCGGCGAGTTGGGCTTTGACGCGTTCGGGGCTACCTTCGCCGCCACCATTTCATTGGTAGGTGTGGGCCTCGGCGCCCTCTTCATCGCGCCGCTTTCGGACAAATTCGGACGCCGTAAACTCCTGATCGCCTGCGTAGCAAGCTTCTCGCTGTTCACCGTCGGAGCTGCCTTCGCCCCGAATGTCGCCGTCTTCTCCCTGCTTCGTATGCTGGCCGGACTCGGCTTGGGCGCGTGCCTCCCTGCGGCTTTGGCGTACATCAACGACTACGCCCCTGCCGGATCGGCTGGCAAGTCCACTACCCGGACCATGACCGGTTACCACGTTGGCGCTGTAGCAACGGCGCTTCTGGCAATTTTCATCGTTCCGAACTGGCGGCTCATGTTCATCATCGGCGGCGTTGCGGGTCTCGCCCTTCTGCCCTTCCTGTGGGCGAAACTCCCGGAGTCTCTCCCTGAAGCAGCCCCTGCTGCAGGCACCCCGGCCACAACGGCTCCGACGCAGGCCAGCGAACTCAAGACGAGCCAACCCGCAAACGCAACAACCGCCGTCGGGCGTTCAACCAGCGGACATTCAACCAGCGCCAAGCCGAAGACAGGTTTCCGCGACCTCCTGCAGAAGCCGTATCCGATGGTTGCCTTGGGTATCGGCATCGCCTCGTTCATGGGGTTGCTGCTGGTCTACGGCCTGAACACGTGGCTGCCACAGCTGATGGCAGCCGCAGGTTACCCGGTCAGCACGGGCCTTACACTGCTGCTGGTCCTTAACCTCGGCGCCGTCGCTGGTCTCTTCCTCGCCGGAATCCTGGCCGACAAACACGGGACCAAAAAGATCGTGCTGATGTGGTTCGGTTTGTCCGCAGTGTTGCTGGCGATCCTGAGCGTCAAAATCCAGAACGAGTTCCTGCTCAACGCAGCCGTATTCGTCACGGGGGTCTTCGTCTTCAGCTCCCAGGTACTGGTGTACGCCTGGGTCAGCCAACTCTTCCCTCCCCGCCTTCGTGGTACGGCGCTGGGCTTCGCAGCAGGGGTGGGCAGGCTCGGCGCAATCGTCGGGCCGGCGGTGACGGGGACTTTGGTTGCCGCAAACATCGCTTACCCTGCAGGCTTCTACGTTTTCGCCGCCGCCGGGCTGTTGGCCGTAGCCGCGCTGTTCCTCGTGCCGCACCAGGTCACAACGGCCGACACCAGCGTGCCGGCAGAGCGCTGAACACCAGGTGAGTGCTGAACGACCGTGAGTGCTGAACACCAGGTGAGCGCTTCGCACTAGAGAGAAGTCCGGGGCGTGGTGCAGAGGGACTCCCGTGCTTTCCCCAGCAGCTGCGGACCCTCGGCAAAGCAGCGGTCCGTGGACTTCTGAAGGGCCGGGAATGCCCGGATTGCGGAGTCGAAGTGGTCTTCCCGGATCATCCGTTCAATGACCTGGCACTGATCCTCCGTCTCCATGGCTCCCACCATGGCCGAGGAAATCTTCAGGCTCAGGATGGCGTCCATACTCGCTTCAGCGTTGTGCCCGCATAAGCCGTTGGAGATGCTCAGCACCCGGCCCGGCAGCATGGACAGATAGTTGGAGAGAAAACCGAGCGCCGGTGATGGATCTCCCAGCTCGTCAGCCAACTCTTGAAGGCGGCACGGTTCCAAGGTGGTGGCCTCCGTTACGGGGCCCGGGTCCTCACTCACCGCTTGCCGCCTGGGGCTTTGCGGTGCCTTGCGGGGCTGTGTTGTCCGGGTCTTTGGTCCAGATGGAGGCCAGCATTCCGATGACGAGGATGGCGGGTGCGCCGTACATGAGGGTGTTCATGACGATGGGTTCGCGCAGGGCCCGGATGGCGTTGCCAACGTAGGGGATGGTGGCTACGTGCTTGTCCACGGTGTTGCCTTGGAGGGTGGCGATCCAGGGGTCGAGGCCGTTGTTGGCGTCGCCTTTGGTCTGGACTGCGATGCCGCCGTCGGCGGTGGTGGTGATCTCGGTGATGCGGTGGGTTTCCACGCGCTGGTCTTCGACGGGGATGTGGTAGGTGATGATGTCGCCTACTTTGACGTCGGTGGTGGGGGTGGGGACGGTGACCA
>NZ_JAMOIT010000038.1:0-6077 GCF_023656375.1 Paenarthrobacter sp. TYUT067 | reverse complement strand
CAGCCGGTGGAAATGCCCTCGGAGGCAAGCCAGGTGATTTCTTTATAGAACGCTGCCTCTACCGGGACATCCGTGAACGGCGACACCGTGGGCGGTGTGAACGCCGGGGACCCGGCATGACGGTACAGGAACGCGGCCATCGCGTTCCGGGCAATGGACTCCAACGGCCGGTACTGCCGCACCCCGCCGGTGTCCCAACCCGTGGAAATACCCGACGCGGCCAACCACGAAATCTCCTTCGCGAACTGCGACTCCACCGGCACATCCGAGAACGACACCACGTTCTCCACCACCGGATCCGCAGCCACCGCCGACGGCACCACCAACAAACCCGGCACCACCACCACAACAACAGCAACCAACCACGCCACACCACGACGAAACACCGCAACCCCCACACACCGGCGACACCCAGAAAACACTCAGGAAACTAACTACACGGCATCCACAGCCGGGATTGCAACAGAGTCGGGAAGTACACCCGCACATTACGTCCTGATTCGAGATTGGCCCAGCGGTCCAGAGCTACGTTTCAGGTGGCGGGATGTTTGACGAGCTCGGGCATCACGGCTCCACACTCATAGGCGGGTGAATCAGCGCCCACTATCGCACCCAGGAATCCATGCAAAGGGCAACCGAAACGGCGGAAGTCGCCTCCGTCGTAGGAGACGAGGAATGCGTCAGGCTTGGTCAGGGCTTCTTTGATTGCTGGCCACTCAGTTTCAGGAAATCCGGCCATCCCGGCGGTTTGGTGCCCGCCGGGCGATCCTTTGAAAACCTTCAGGGTAGTGGTACCACCAGCGGGAGTTGAAACGTCTGCATATCCAAAGCCAAGCAGGATCGAGCATGGTTTGGTGGCGCGTTTGGCGGACTCAGCGGCCGATAGACAAATGGGGCTGTCACTATTCCAGAGCGCGCTGACCAGGAACTTCGGATTACCGAAGGGCTTAGTCACGCCGTCCACCCCTTTGAAGGAAACGTTGCGTCCCGGAGTGGTGTTTATTATGTGGAGGTCCATATCAAGCAGGAACCTGGCACTCATAAAGCCCGGCTTGTCGTCGGCCACTGTCTCGCCCAAAGAGCTCGTTATGACATTCACATCGAGATCGAAAGTGTAGCCGTCCACATCTTTCATGTGGGCAACAAAAGTGCCGGACGGCCCTCTCGTACCGGCAGCTTCAGGACCAGTTAGCGGCGTTTGCGTTGGTGTGGGCGTTACAGATTCCACGGGCACAACGGCCTCTGAGGGGCTTGCAACGGGGCTATTCGCGGGTGGCGTTCCAGGGCTCGGCGCGCAGGACACGAGCGAGGCCACTGTCAAAGCCAGAATCCACACGTGGGCATTGTATTTCCTGTCTGCTCCGGAAATTCGCATTACCGTTCACCCCGAGATCTCCCACCCATAATGGGCTCGACACCGTGCCTGACCAAACCGTATTGCATGCCCTCCGGGAATGCGCCATATATGACAGATGAATTTTTGTCATGTCACAAGGATTTATCGAGCCTGAGCCAACTGCTTCTCCACTTCGGCAGCTTTTTCGGGCTGGCCGGACACCACGTAAAGCTCCGACAGAATGGTCAGCGCCCGCTCCGGTTTAGGAGTTAGCGCAGCTGCGCGTTCAATATCGGCAATAGCGCCCGCCATATCCTGCCCGCTCGCTTTGGCAAGTCCCCGGAGGAGGTATGGCTCCGACGTCCACGGAGAGCGTTCAATCTGCCTGTCCAGAGTCTTCCATGCGGCCTCAACGTCGCCAGTCCCAAGTTGCCCAACGGCAAGCGCCGTCAGTGCCTCCATGGAGCCCGGGTTACGCTCGACGGCGGAACTCGCCCAGGTGACTGCGGCAGCTGCCGCTGTTGTATCGCCGGTGACGGCCCGAACAGCGAACGCCTGGGCGGCTAGGAGATCTAGGTCCTGGTCCCAGGGTCGCAAAGCCCTGGCCTGTTCGAATTCCTTGGAGGCCAGCGGGATGTCTCCCTTGGCAGCCAGCTCAGTTCCGGATTTCATTGGCAGCTCTGCGCTTGCCGCCACACCACTGAGGATGGCACCCATCAAGGCAAGCCCTGCCGCTGCCAGGCGCACTGAATTCAAAGCCTTGCCCGGCCGACGCCCGGCGTTTGCTTCCTGTGCTGGTGCATTTCCAAGGATGGCACCGGCCAGAACGCACACCAGGGCGGTAGTTCCCGGCGAGGTGAAGTGAGTCATGAGGGCGAATCCGTAGCCGCATACTGCCGCCAGCGCGCCTACCAGAAACAGTTTGTGTTCGTTCACCGGCAGGGCGCGGCTACGCCTGACGCCCGCCACGATGACCGTACACATAACTACCCCCGCGGACAGGAGGAACAGCAGTCCTCCTGCGCTGACCAATTGAAGAGCCACCATGTGCGGGCTATCCGCCGGGAACTCAGTTCCCACGTTCCTGGCGAATGCGTCGGATAGGTGAGAAGGCAAAACGTCCACGAATTGCCCGGCCCCAAGCCCAACGAACGCGTTGCCTGACAATGCCCGGAGGGATGCCTCCCAGAGATACACGCGACCCGCGACTGTTTCCGTACTGAACAAGCGCTCAGCGACGGATGGGATGGACCATGACAAGACGGCCGCAGCGCCCAAAAAGCCCGCAAGGGCAGTGAGCGCGAGGACTCGCTTTCCGGATCTCATGAGCTGGAAAGCCTTGAATCCGAAAAGCACAGTTCCACAAACAACCACAACCAGAATGCAAGCCCGTGAACCGGAAGCGACCGTAACCACTCCTGCCGCAACAGCACCTATTTGTGCCAGCCTGTTCTTTGTCCACAACGCCGAGGGCACAAGCAGCAAGCATGCGACCAACCCCACCAGGCCTAAGTCCGTGGCATTCCCCAAGGTCGCTCCGGGACGGACATCGTCGGCGCCGCCAAAGGGCCTAAGACCAGCTGCCTCGGCCACCGCAATAGGCATCAGAATGAGCATGCTGAAGCACAGCCCTCGGACCAGATACCGCCTGCTTTTCGACGCTGTGGACCCCCCAAGTACTCTTGCGCCGACTACCAATAGACCCACATACAAAAGCAGGACAGGCAGGCCTTCGTAACGCGGCCATCGTCCAACGATGGCAGCACCGGGGTCTACGGAACTCAGTGCGGCAATGAGAAAAACCGCCGCTATCGCTGCCAGAATTAGCGCCACAGGACGCCCAAGTCTTGCGGTGGCGGGGACCAGAAGACCCACGCACAGGGCGATAAACAAAATAGTCAGTTTTGGCAACACAAACCTGTGCAGGCCGTCCGGAAGCAAAACCAGGGGTGCTGTGATAAATAACGTCACACTAATGAGTGCTAATCGGTCATTACCGAAAGTTGACTCCCAAATGCGACGTAATGATTGCACTATTTTCCCCCATGATCGACAGACCCGCCGTACAAGAAATAGCATGTGGCAGACGCAACAACTTGACTTGACTCGGCGTCGAAAAACAAATATGGGGGGCATTCTTGAAACAAATGAAGCTATCACGGCAAATACTTGTGCCCGTGACCGGTTTATCACTACTCGCAGCATCCTTCTCCGGCGCACCGGCCGCCATGGCTGCGGGAACTGCAAGCATCAGCGGTAGCGTGCAGATGCAGGCTGGTCTCAGTGCCAGCATGATCATCATCGACGCTTACAAGGACGATGCATACGTCGGCGAAACCCGGATTTGGAGCGGTTCCGGGACTTACACTTTGAGCGGACTGGAGCCTGGCAACTACAAGGTCAAGTTCAGTGCCTACGGTGAAGGTGGCGGCGCTCCGGTCAATGTCCAGGAATGGTTTGACGACAAAGAACTGGCATCCTCGGCTCAAACAATCACTCTGACAACGGGGCAAGCACAAGCAAACGTCTCCGCGGTTCTCAATACGGGCGCCACTCTCAGCGGCAAGGTGTCCGTTCCTGCCGGCGTCGATGCCACCAAGGTGAACGTGAACGCAACACGCGATGGCGAGTACAGCTCATATAGCACTTCGCTGAAAGCGGACGGTACGTACTCGCTCACCAACATGATCGCCGGTCAATACCGGCTGCGGTTCAACTGGGGCTCCCCGTGGGATCCCAACCCAACCCCCAGCCCGGTGATCGAGACCTTCCTTGGGAGCAAGGACTGGTCGTCAGCCACCCTGCTCGAGGTTCCCAAACAAGGCAACATCACGCAAAACGTTACTTTGGCCCCCGCCGGAATCGCGACCGGCAAAGTGACTGTTCCAGCCGGTGTCGATCCCACGAAGGTCTCTGTCTACTTTTCCAATGCGGCCAAGCCCTCCGATCCAGGGGGATACACCACGGCAAACGCCAATGGCGACTTCAGCATTGGAGGGCTGACCCCGGCCACCTACCGCGTTTCCTTTGGCTGGAGCGGCTCCGACTCCCCCGTGCTTTCCGCGTACTACGGGCCTTCGGGAGCTACGCAAGACAATGCCACTTTGGTAACCCTGCAACCAGCCCAAACCGTTACAGGAATCAACCAAACACTGATAGCTGCCGCGAAAATAAAGGGCAAAGTGACGGTCCCGGCAGGATTCTCGGCGTCTGGCATCATGGTAACGGCTAAAGCCACAACCGACCTTGCCTGGGTGAGCAGTGCCCAAACCGATTCGACGGGTGCGTTCAGCATTGGCGGCCTCCCGGCAGGATCATACAAATTGCAGTACTCGCCCTTCAACCAAAACCTTCTGGACCAGTGGCAGGGCCAGAAGCAGGACGCGTCAGCATCAATCGCCGTTGCTGTGACTACCGGTCAGACAATCTCGGTGGCCAATGAGGCCTTGGTGCCTGGGGCCGCCGTATCGGGCACGCTCAGCGTTCCTGCAGGTTCCTTCAGCCAAGCCAACTACGCTGCCTTGGTAGGCCCCGGCGGAGTGGTCAGCCAGGCCTCTGTCGATAACACTGGAAGCTTCTCTTTCAGCCGGCTTCCGGCAGGGACCTATGCCATTGAATTCAACCGATCCAGCGGCTTGACCACTGACGTTGAAGCCTCCTTCTTCAAAGACAAGTCCGAATCCGCAGGCGCTTCATCAGCCACCACGGTCACTGTGGCTACAGGTGAAGCGAAGACCGGGCTGACAAGCACAGCGAAGACGGGTGGCACGCTCACGGGAAAGATTGTGGGCACAGACGGGCAGCCACTGAATAATGTTCCTGTCCGCGTTTACACCAAGGACGGCTCGCTGGTCACCCGCGGCGCGAACACCATCGCCGATGGCACGTTCAAGGTGACAGGACTTACCACGGGAAGCTACTTGGTCTCGGCCAACATGATCCCAACCCGGCCTTCGGGCTCCCTCGGAACTATCTTCTCCGGCAACGTGAAGACCGAAGGGGCGGCGTCGAATGTAGCCACCACGGTGGGTACCAACACTGACATCGGTACCCTCAGCTTCGCCACAGCAGGCAACGCCGGCACCGGATTCTCCGACGTACCTGCGGGCGGGCAATTCAGCACAGAGATTAGCTGGATGGCAACGGCCGGAATCAGCACCGGCTGGACCGAATCGGACGGCTCCAAAACGTTCCGGCCGCTCTCCCCCGTCAATCGTGATGCGATGGCAGCCTTCATGTACCGGCTGGCAGGAAAGCCAGCCTTCACTCCCCCGGCCACGTCACCATTCACGGATGTGCCCACCAGCAGCCAGTTCTACAAGGAAATTACGTGGCTCGCTGACAAGGGTGTCTCCACCGGTTGGACAGAGTCGGACGGCAGCAAAACCTACCGTCCCCTTCAGGCGGTCAACCGGGATGCGATGGCAGCCTTCATGTACCGGCTGGCAGGGAAACCCGCCTTCGATCCCCCGAGTTCGTCACCGTTCACCGATGTGCCCACCAGCAGCCAGTTCTACAAGGAGATCACTTGGCTGGCAGCTCAAGGCATCAGCACTGGCTGGACAGAAGCGGATAACAGCAAGACGTTCCGCCCGCTGAATGCCGTCAACCGCGACGCGATGGCTGCATTCATGTACCGCTATAACGGGAAGTTCAACCCGAGTTAGTCCTCAGCAAGCGAGCGGGCCGGCACCACAAGAGGTGGTGCCGGCCGTCTCGTACCTTCGGGTGCCGCGGTCCA
>NZ_JAMOIT010000037.1:0-23029 GCF_023656375.1 Paenarthrobacter sp. TYUT067 | reverse complement strand
TGAATCGTCGGAGCCGGGGTGGGAAGAGTCGGGCTTTGGAGTCCATGTTCAGGAGTTCGCCCGTTCCGGGTGCGGTGTAGAGCCGCCGCAGCCACACGGTGAAGTCGCGGTCCGGAACTGGTGAGCCTGCCTGGCCGGTCGCCAAACCACTTGCTTCGTCTGCCTGAGGTTCACGAAGTAGTTTCCTGGCCCACTGGGCCGGGACGATTCCATAGCCTTTGAGCCGGGCCGGTTCGCTGTCTGCCTGAAACAGGGCCCGGTCCGTCATCACCAGATCGAGGTTGATGCCCGCGACCCCGCCCGGGGTTCCGGTAACGCGTTCGACCAGGGTGTCAGCCATGACCTGACCGCGGGAACGGGAGTCACCGCCGGCCCGGGCAGTATCAGCCTCACGGGTCAGCGCCGCATACGCCGCGACGCCTCGGGCCACTGGCAGGAGGGCGGTCAGGTAGGTCATGGTGTCCGGGGCGGGTCGCAGGCTCACGGTCCGTTCGGTGGCTGCGTGACTGGCGCGTTGGGCCACCGAGCGGGGATCACGACGATACGCGGCAGCCTTGACCGCGGCGATGATGGCCCGGTCGCCTTTCCCTTCGAAGGTCCCGGTGTCGGGGGCGAGTTCCTCATCCACCGCGCACCGGTCCTCCACGGACAGGCACGCTGTTTCCTTCACCAGCAGCATGGCCCGCCATTCATTGAGCTGGCCTGATTCCAGGGCGGCCAGTGTGCGGGGCATCTCCGTCACCAACGCTCTCGCCAAGCCCAATAACCGGGAGCCACGGTTCGGGGACTCCCGCCGGGCCAACGCCACCTGGGCCCCGGCACCCTGACCCTGCTCGGACGCGGGCACACCAGCAGCGGCCTGCTCGGCCCGCTGGGCACGATCAAAGGCCACAGCGGCCCGCGCCTGCAGGCCGGTGATGGCGGACTTCAGGTCCTCCAACCCCCGGAGCTGGTCAATCAGCTCTCCACTGGAGCGGGCAAGCGGAACAGAGCCAAGGAGCACGACGAGGTCAGACACCCGGGGCACTGAATAGCCTGGCAGAGGCCCCGCGGCAGGGAGTGCGGAGTAGGAGGGCCGGGGTAGTGCTTCCCAGGCGCGCCCGAGCTCATCATCGTGTGACGGCGTCTGCGTGGCCCGGATCTGCTCCATGCCCCAACTCTTCCAGCACGCAGCAGGCGCTATAAGACCACAACTTCCGTATGTGGAAACCACGCCCTATGTGGAAAACAGTGCCCGTGCGGAAAACAGTGCCCTGGAGGAAAACAAGTGCCCGGTCGGCAAAGAGTTGAGATCTCGCCCCTCAGCGGTCGCTCGCAACTCCAACTCCAGCCCCAGCCATCACGCTCCTGGCCCGCACCGTGACGGCTGCCCCGAGAACTAGAGCAGCAGCAACAGCCGCGGCCACCGCCGTCGGGAATGACTCGGGTGCGTCGGCGCTGCGGCCCACGGTGATCCACAAGAGGCCCCACGCGATTGCAGCCGCCAACGCGAGCCGGCCGTGACCCTTGATTGCCAAAGCGATTCCAACCACGGCTACCACCACCAGCACAGCCACGGACCAGATTTCGGGACGCAACCCAAAGCCCTGAAAACCAGATGCCTTCAGAGCCGCCGCGATGTTGGCGCATGTGGCCACACTGACCCAGCCCAGATAGAGGCCCAGGGTCCCGTCCACCACCACAGCTTCAACCCAGGAGCCAGCGCGGGTCTGGCTGTAGCGGAGGAATGCCACCACGAGCGTCGCCAGCAGGGCCAGGATCACCACAACACTGACCAGAAGAAGACCCGCCTGCACGGACAGGATCCACGCCGCATTGAGAATCATGGACGCCGCAACCATCCAGCCAAGGGAGCGCTGCCGTTCCGAGGACCGCTGCGAGGGCAACCACTGCCACACCGTGTAAGCAACAAGCCCGGTGTACACCACGGACCATATGGAGAAGGCAGGCGTGGCTGGCGCCAGCAGGGTTGAGTCCGCGGCTAGGGCGCCGCCGGCGGCCTGCGCGATCGGGGTCCCGCCAAAGACTCCGACGCCGATCATGGAACCAACAATGCAGATCACCAAGCTCACAGTGACTGCGATCTGCCGCCGAAGATCCGGGCTTTGGGTTGCCATGTGCAGTGCCTCTTTCCTGGTGCTATACGGGGGTGGGATGTGCGGGGTCATGCATTCAGGGGGTACGTGACTTACTATCAAATTGCTAGTGAAACGAGCTTTACGCTTATCGAAGGAACACGGGATGGACGCTCAAAGTCACGCAAAGGGCTATTGGTACGGCAAGGACCCTGGTCAAAAGGCCATAGCCATCGACGTGCTGAACGCCCTGCGGGATTACCGTGCTTCCGAGCAAGCGATGCGGCGCAGGACGCGTTCGTCCATGGGCATGGGCGAAAAGGACCTCCTGGCGCTGCGTTATCTGTTCGAAGCCGAGGCCGACGGCAAGGTGATGAAGCCGAAGGATCTGGGCGACAAGCTCGGCATAACGTCGGCGTCCATGACAACCCTGATCGACCGTTTGGTGGAGTCCGGCCATATTCGGCGGGAACCCCACCCCACCGATCGCCGGGCACTGATCCTGAAGGCAACGCCTGGCTCGGACCAGGAAGTACGGCACACCTTGGGCGGGATGCATCGGAGGATGCTGGATGCGGCGTGCGCTTTGACCCCCGAAGATTCCCGGGTGGTGGTGGGCTTCCTGCAGCACATGCGCGAAGCACTCGACGCGATTGATGACGAGACTGAAGACGGTGCGCATCCTGAGGGGCCCGCCCAGTCATGACGTGAGGCTCCACTGCAGGATGAAAATAAGCGTCACCAGGAATCCTGAACCGTAGTTGAGCCAGATGAACCGCCGCCATGCCACATTGGTGCGTGCCGCCGTCGTGTCCGTGACGTTCCAATAGCGTGCGCAATTGATGATGTAGGGGACGGCGATGATCGCCGCGAGCGGTCCGGGCCACGGAGTGGCCAGCATGGCCAGTCCGGCAACCAGCCAGAGCACGACGGCGAGCCTCACCGTCCGGCGGGCGCCGATGACTGTTGCTATGGAGCCGATCCCGGCCTGACGGTCGGGTTCGATGTCCTGGACGGCGCCGAACGCATGGGCCGCCATACCCCACAGGAAGAACGCCACAAGCAGGACCACCAAGCCGGGTGTCACGTCCGCCCCCGCCAACGCCAGTCCGACGACGGCGGGACTCACGAAGTGCGTACTGGACGTCAGCGAGTCCAAGACAGGGCGTTCCTTGAAGCGGAGTCCTGCGACGGAGTAGGCCACCACGGCGAAGGCGCTGACGGCCAGGCTGATCCATGCCGCAGGCCCGCCGGCGAATGCCAACACCAGCAGGAAGGGAACGTTGGTGATGGCTGCGAGCCACAGCATGGGGCGATGGAGCCTCGGCTGGAGGAGCGCGCCTTCCATCCCGCCTTTGCGCGGGTTTTTCAGGTCCGACTCGTAGTCGAAGACGTCGTTGATCCCGTACATGGCCAGGTTGTAGGGGATCAGGAAGTAGAAGGTGCCCACGATCAACACCCAGTCGATTTCCCGCGTGGTGAGGAGCATGGCCGCGGCAAACGGGTAGGCCGTGTTGATCCAGCTGACCGGTCGTGATGCGAGTAACGCCTGTGGGATAAGGCCTTTGAGGTTACCCCCACGGTTGGATTCTCCGGAACGCTTGCGCGTCAGCCACATCCACAGACCAGGCAATGCCACGGCGCCGGCCAAGGGGTAGGCGAAGTCCTCGATGGGTGCCAGGCCTACTTTGAGGCCAAGGATGTGTGCGGAGTCGTAGTGGAAGAGTTCCATGCCGATCATGACGGAGTCGAACACCGCCGTGAGGACGGCCAGCGCAGCGAATGCGAGGCCAACGGCTTTCCAGTGTTTGCCGCTTTCACCAGGACGGGCGCCCTGACGAGCAAAGATCACACCCGCGGCGACTGCCGCGGCGATAAAAGCGAGCGCGAGCCACAGGTAGGTCATACGTTCTCACGCTCCCGTGCTCTTTCACTGCGTTTGGCCGGAGTCCGGTCAAGAAGCTGCCGTGCACCTGTGTACAGGACCATGGTGCACAGCACCAGGAAAAGCAGGAAGACGGGTTCCTCTATTGGCAGTTCCGGTGCCAGGAGCAGCCCGGTGGCGATAGTGCCTTCGCCGCGCAGGAAGATCCCCAGGCCGATGCCGGCCACGTCCCAGCCGAGCAGGAACAAGACCCCGACGGCGGTCACGATCGCCGCCGCTTTTGCGTCCCGCCAGAAGAACAGGCGGAAGCGGTGGTCGAGCAGAAGCATGCAGGTGATGCCCATGACTAACGACGCCAAGTAGAGAAAACCCATCAGCCAATCCTGCTAGCTACAGGCCTCACAGTGGTAGGGCCGCTGCTGTGATCGCCGCGGATCCGCTTCAGGACCAGCTCGGCACTGATGAGGCACATGGGCACGCCCACGCCAGGAGCGGTAGTAGCCCCGGCGTAGTACAGGCCGCGAACACGCTTGGAAGCATTCTGGGCCCGGAACATGGCGCTTTGCTTCAGGGTGTGTGCCGGTCCCAGCATGCCGCCGCGCCACGAGTTGTAGTCCCGGGCAAAGTCGGCCGGTCCGATGGTGTGCCGGACCACCACTCGTTCGCGGAGATCCGGAATGTTGGCCCACTGGGCGATCTGGTCGATGGCGGCGTCGGCGGTCCGTTCGATGAGTTCATCGCCCGCACCGTCGGGTCCGCCTGCTCCCAGCGAGGGGTCGGCGGGGATGGGAACCAGAACAAAAAGATTCTCGTGGTCCTTGGGTGCGACGCCGGGGTCGGTGGCGCTGGGTTTGCACACGTAGATGGAGGCGGGATCCGGGATGCTGGGGTCGTCCCCGAAGATTGAGGCGAAGTTGGCCTCCCAATCCCGGGTGAAGAACAGGGAGTGGTGGGGAAGATCCGGCAGGGAACCTTTCAAGCCCAACATCACCAGGACTGCGCCGGGCCCACTGGTCCGGCTCTGCCAGTACTTCTTGTTGTAGCTCCGGTCCTGGACTCCGAGTAGTTGTGTTTCGGTGTGGTGGAGGTCGGCGCCGGAGACAACTTGGTCGGCAACGCTGTAGTGCTCCGCGCCGGAACTGTCGCGCCACTTGACGCCGGTGACTTCCCGGCTGTCTTTGCCGGTAAACCATGCAGGAAGTTCCAGGCCGTCAAAACGCCCGATCTTCTTGGGGTGGGCCGCCTCGCGGGTGGTGATCTTGAGGGCTTCGGCCCCCGTGTGGATCCTGACTCCCGCGTCGATGGCCAGGGTTTCCAAGCGTTCAACCAGCGCCCAAAAACCGCCCATTGGGTATTGCACGCCGTCGCCCAGGTCCAAGGCACTCATGAGGTGGTACATCGCCGGAGCAGCGGACGGGCTGGTGCCCAGGAAGACCGCCGGGTAACCGAGGACCTGGCGAAGGATGGGGTGCTGGAAGCGCTGCGAGACGTATTTGTCCAAGGGCGTCAGCAGTAGCTGGGCGAGCTTGGGCAGGCTCCGCACAACGTCCGGTTGAAGCAGTGCCTGCAGTTTGGTGAACGGGTTGTAGAGGAAGAACCGTTCAGCCATCTTTGTGGTGTGTTGCGCCGAAGCGAGGTAGGAACGGAGTTCCTTGGCGCTGCCGGGCTCAACGCTTTCGAAAGTGTCCAGAACCTGGTCGCTGCCAAGGGGGATGGTCAGCGGGTCCGGCCGCACGCCGTCGTGGTTTGGCTCGCTGAAGATGCGGTACGCGGGACTGAGCGTGCGCAGATCCAGCTGTTCGGCGGTGCTGGTGCCGAGCAGCTCAAAGAAGTGATCGAAGACGCCCGGCATCAAGTACCAGGAGGGGCCGGTGTCCCAGCGGAAGCCGTCGCGTTCGAGGCTTCCGGCGCGGCCGCCCACTTGGTGGCGTTGTTCGAGGAGCTGGACCTCGTGTCCTTCGTGGGCGAGGAGTGCGGCGGTGGCAAGCCCAGCGATGCCACCACCGATCACCACTGTCCGGGTCATCGCTGGAGCTCCATCCACGTTGAGGCGACGGCACGGGCGGCGAGCCCGGCTTTTACCGTGTCCGGTACCCGGACCCGGGATCTGTAGAGCTCGTCCACGGTGGTCTGCTCAATTCTGTCCGTCAGTGCCTGGAACAGTGCTGAGGCGCTCCGGACGGCGGCCCTGGCGTCACGCGGCAGCAGGGGAATGACGGCGTTGGCATCGGCCAGCTGCGCACGGATGGTGCGGACCCATTCCATGCGCTCGCGGTCCTCAAGGTGGTCCGAGGTGCCAAGGTAGCTTCGGCCCAGGCGGGTTGTGTCGTCGGCCAGGTCCCTCAGGAAGTTGATGTTCTGAAAGGCAGCACCCAACCTGCTGGCGCCGTACTCCAAAGCCGCGGCGTCGCCGTCGTCGATGCTCTCATCCCGCATGAAGACGCGCAGGCACATCAGCCCCACCACCTCGGCGGAACCGTGAACGTAGCCGTCGTGGGCGTCGGCGTCGAAGCGCAGCGGGGCCTGCTGTGGGGCTACAACGGGCGAGCCTTCAGTGTGCTCGCCAAGGTCCGTGCGCATGGAGTCAAAGAACGGATCGATGAGCGAGTCATCAATCCTTGCGGTGCGGGCTGTCTGGGCGAACGCGTGGATGATGAGGTCGCTGCTGTAGCCGAGCTGGACGGCCCTGTGTGTCTCGTCAATGAAGTGGGTCAGGGCGTCGCACTGCTCCTGGTAGCTCAGGCCGGCTTCGGCCGTCACTCCGTCAACGAGTTCGTCGGCCACCCGCACCAGGGCGTAGATGTTGCGGACGTGCTGGCGGTGCCGGGACCCCAGGAGCCTGCACGCCAGGCCGAACGAGGTGGAGTAAGCGGAGATGACCTGGTTGGCGGCACGTTCGGCCGTGCGGGTGAAATGCGTGAATGAGGTATCCGTCGCGACGCTCATGATTGCCGTCCCTCCAGCTGTCCCGCGAGATCGAGCATCACGTTGCGGACACTTTCCGGGATGGTGCTGGTCAGTTGATGGTTGAATGCCTGCATTTGTTCCTCGATGAGGCTTTGGACAAATGCCTCGGCCCCGCAGTCGGTGAGATGCCGGCGGACATGCTCGCCGTCTCCGACGCTGAGTTCGGGCCTGCCGAAGAAGGGTTGGATATCCGTCCACGCGATGGTGGTCCGTGCGTGGGCGATGATGGCCGTCTCCTTGCCTTCGCGGAGGTCCGAAAAGGGATCCTTACCGTGCCGGCGAGGATCCCCGAAAGTGGACAGGAGGTCGTCCTGGAGTTGGAAGGCGAGGCCAAGATGCCTGCCGGCTGTTGCCAGCGCATTTTCGATCCCGAAGTCGGCGCCGGCCAGCGTAGCGGCGGCTCGTAGCGGAAGTTCGAACGTGTAGGTCGCTGTCTTGTAGCGGCACATCACCAGGATGGTCTGGAGGTCCGGGGCAATAATGCCGTCGCCCAGGCCCACGTCCAATTGTTCGCCCGCTACGGTCTCGTTGATGGTGTGTTCCAGGAGGTCCAGCAGCCGCAGGCGGAGCTCGTGGGGGAGGTCTGCGCGGGCAAAGGACTGGTGTGTGGCGGCAAGGAGCATGTCGCCCATCAGGATGCCGCCGGTCTGGGCCCAATGAAGGCCGTTGCCGGATCGGGCGCTATCTTCCCCGGTGGTTTGGGCGCCGGCGGTTTGGGTGCGGGCGGTTTCGCCGGCTTCGGCGAGGAGGGATCCGATCAGGTTGGGGTGTCCGCGGCGGACGAGGTCGCCGTCGATCACGTCATCATGCAGGAGGAAGGCGTAGTGCAGGAGTTCGATGGCGGCGGCGATGCTGATGGCGGTTTCGCGGTGGCGTGGTTGTGCGGAACGGCGGTGTTCCTGCTGTAGGGCGTCGTAGGTCTCCATCAGCAGAAGGGGCCGAACGAACTTGCCGCCGAGGACGTTTTGGCCCGCGAGCGCCCAGAGTCTGGCGAAGTCCGGGCCGTAGGCTGTTGCTGCGCTGGCCCTCTTGCCGATCAGCCCGCTGAGCTCGTTTTCGATCGCGGTGCAGAGATCGGTCCGGCCGCGGACGGTGTTTGAGGTGATGGTCATGCTTGGGCTCCGGCTTGGAGTGGCAGGGCGTCGGCCTCGAGGAGCTGTGGGAATTGAAGTCCAAGCCATGGGCTGAACGCGGCCGGCGTGTGTTCAAGTGCGTCGGCGAGCAGCGCAGGCGAGATCCAGGCCCAGTCCGCAACTTCGGCGGGATTTGGCTTCAACACCCCGGCGATGCGGGCTGTGTATACGGGGCAAACTTCATTCTCGACGATCCCCAGGGGGTCTACGGCCCTGTAACGGAAGTGCGGGAGGACCAGGTCAATCCTGGTGACGTCTACTCCGAGTTCGAACTGTGCCCGCCTGAGGATGGCGTCCTCGAATTCCTCGCCGGGGCCGGGGTGGCCGCAGAAGCTGTTGGTCCACACCCCGGGCCACGTCTTTTTCTCGGGTGAACGGCGGGTGAGGAGAACTTCCCCGACCTCGTTGAGCAGGTAGCAGGAGAATGCCAGGTGGAGGGGGGTGTTGAGTGTGTGGACTCCTGCTTTGGGAGCCTGCCCAATGGGCGTTCCTTCGTCGTCAAGGAGGACTACCATCTCTGTCGCGTTCATGTTGCGCCTTCCTCCACACCTTCGTTTCTGCCTAAACCTGAATATTGCTAGACAAGCTAGAAGAAAGGCTACCATGTAGGAAGTTAGGTGTAACATACCAAACATGTCCAGATCTGAAGATATACCCGAAGAAGCCGGGACCCCGGTATCTGCCGGCATTTATCATCTGGACGCCAATGACCCACATCAGGAACTGGTGGATCGCTCCGGCCTTTCCGGCGAGGACGTTGAGCAGATCAGCGAGCTCATGGCAGCGCTGGGACGGCTGCGCGAGGCCGAAGAACGCCTCTCCGACGCCTCGCTCAGATACATGAAACTCAACCAATCGGACATGCGCGCACTGCACTATCTGATTGTCTGCGCCAATCACGGTGTTATTGCCACACCCGGCGCCATCGCGTCCAGATTGCACATCTCGACGGCGTCAACCACCAAGCTGCTCGACCGGCTGGAACGCGCCGGGCACGTCACACGACACGCCCACCCCTCCGACCGCCGCGCGCTCGCCATCGCCATTACTCCCGAAACGCACGCGGCCGCCATGAAGACCGTCGGCCGGCAGCAAGCCAAGCGGTTCCTGGCCGCAGCACGCCTCACCCCCTCCGAACGGAAGACGGTTGCGCGCTTCTTGGATGACATGGCGCAAGAGATCGAGGTTTCCGGTGAAGCGTGGGCTGGTTCTGGGGCGCAGCCCGGGGTTTAGGACGGAACCCGGCACCAGTGCCGGACGCTCGGTTCAGGAATCAAATCTCAGTACAGGAATCCCAGTTCAGGAATCTCAGTACAGGAAGATCGGCAGCCAGTCCCTGTTGTGTGCATGAACCAGCGCGAGGAACAGCACCAAGTCGAAGAGCAAGTGCACGGACACCACGTAGGTGAAGGATTTGGTGAGCTTGAACGTGTAGCCCTGGAGCAGGGCGAAGGGAAACGTCAACAGTGGACCCCACGACTGGTAGCCGATCTCCCACAGGAATGACGAGAACACCACTGCTTGCAGGAGGTTGGCCAGCCAGTCCGGAAAATGTTGGCGCAGCAGGGTGAACGTGGTGCAGATGAAGAACAGTTCGTCCCAGATTCCCACGGCGTTAACGCCAAGGAAGAGCCTCCAGAAGATCTCCGGATCGGAAGCATCCGGCCAGTTTTGGTAGACGCCCGTCCTGATCAGGTACACCGGCAGGATGAAGTACCCGAGTGCCACAACACCTATGAGGTAAAGTTTCGCGGCCAAGGGCCAGGTGCGGCCGGTATTGACGGGGAATTTGATGATGTCCTCGCGGTAGACGAACCGTGAAACCAGCCATGGCACCAACACAGCCAGCGCCAGGGCGCCACCCATGAGTGCCATGTGCTCTGTGCTGAGGTCAGCGTTGAGGGGCACCAGGCTGAAGATGGTCATGCCGGCCGCGATCAAGGCGAGGTGCCGCATCAGCCGGTGGTCGATGAACGCCGCAGTCAGTACGCTGGCCACCAGCAAGCCGTAACCGAGCAGCCCGTTACCCAAGGCAAAGAGCGGCACGCCGGACAAGGAAAGCAGCGCCGCTGGCAGCAGCTTCCAGGTCAGGGCGGTCCGGGGCAATTCCATGGACATGGTTGTCACCCCTCCAGCATGTCAGGGGTTCGTGTCCGGCAACATGTTTTCCCTCGTCAGGAGTCATCCCGGTGTCTCAGGTGCAGCGATTCGTCTGTAAGATTCGTGACAGGGCCCACATGTTTTCGTGGGGCCGGTCATGGCTGGCTTTGCCCAGTGGGGGACACACAAAGGAATAATTTATGGCTCAAGACGCGGGCTCTTCACGACCGGAAAGCGGCGACTCCACAAAGGGTGACGCTGAGGCATCACCGGCCGGAGAAGACATGACCATGCGCGAACAAGTGCTGGACATCATCGAATCCATCCTTGCCGACAGCGATGCGCGGAGCGAAGGCGTCAGGAACAATCTTCGCGCGCTGCTTGATGCACGCCCCGAAGACCCGGAGCGCGTTCTGCTGGAGCACTTGCTGGGGACCCGCAAGACGCAGGGCTCAACGGCCAAGGTACCGGTCCAGCGTGAAGCAGCCAGCCTGCACTTGGAGTCCTCGGACATAGCCCGGACCGTATCGGTCCCCGTCAGTCATGAAGTCCGCGAAGGTATCCAATCCATCCTCGCGGACAAGCTCCTGTTGACAGCCTTCCAGCCTGTTCACGCGCTGCCCGGCGGCGAAGTGGTGGGTGTGGAGGCGCTCACCAGGTTCGTCGGTGAAGATGGCGCCGGTGCAGATGTGTGGTTCAACGAGGCAGCGGCAGCCGGCTTGGGCACAGAACTCGAAATTGCGGCACTGCATTGCGCCCTGACGGCCGCACACGATGTCCCCGAAAACATGTCCGTTGCGCTGAACCTCACTCCCGCAACGTCCAGCGACCCCCGTGTGCGGAACCTGCTGGCCGCGGCGACGCTCGCCCCGGACAGGATCATTATTGAACTGACGGGCAGTTTGGACGTGGTGGGAGGGCAAACCGGCGCCGACGGCCTGGGCCCTCTGCGCGCCTTGGGTTTGCGCCTGGCCATCAGCGCGTCCGGAGCCGCTCTGGTTTCCATGGAACGGATTGAACAGCTGCGCCCGGACATCATCAAGCTGGATCGCCACTTGATTGAAGGTATTGAAAGCAACGACGGCATCGTGGAGCTCGCGCGGGAGATCGGTGCGGACATCATCGCGGAAGGCATCGAAACGGCCGCCGAACTTGATGAAGTCACTGCGTTGAAGGTGACGGCAGCGCAGGGGTACCTCTTGGGCCGCCCCTCCGTTCACCCCTTGGACTGGTCCGCGTGGAGCATCCGTGCGCAGACCGAAGCACAGCCCGCAGGCTAGCCAACTGCCCGGCATTTGGGTGACTCGCGTAAAGTAGCATGCGGGGGTTTTTCGGTCCCAAAAAATCGGGGACTGCTAAGGCAGGGACCCACCTAGCCAGGAAGTTCTTCGTTGATGGACAGTTTTTTCAGTATGCTCGCGGATCTTCGCGATAAAACAATCCCAGCGAGGTTGGCGGCACGCATGAACTCCCCGCGGGGCCTTCTGTGGGGCTTCGTGGTGATTCACCTGGTGTTTCTGGTCTTCGCCGCCGTGCTGTCGTTGCGCGGGGAGGCCTTCAGCGACACCTTTATCTACCGTGACTGGGCGCTCGCAGGATTCAACGATGCCAACCTGAGCGGTGGTCCCAGCCCCTGGGTGTACCCCATCCTGGCGCTGATTCCCATGGGCCTGGCAGCAGTTGCCGGCCCCGGCCCTTTCTTCTTTTTGTGGGTCCTGCTCACCACGCTGTTGAACGGTTGGGCGGTCCTCAAGCTCACTGACCGCGGCCGTCGGCAGGAAGCAATCCCCGCTGCCTGGTGGTGGCTGGTCTTCGTCTTCCTCATGGGCTGGTTGGGATTCGCCCGTGTTGACGGGCTGACTGCCCCCATAGTGCTGGTGGCACTGGTCTACGGCGCCACACGGCCCTTCGTCGCGTCGATCCTCCTCAGCGTCGCCACCTGGGTGAAGGTGTGGCCCGCGGCCGTCATGCTGGCCCTGTTCGCGGTGGTCAGGAAACGCCTGCACGTTGTGGCGGCAGGAATTGCGACGACGGCGGTGGTGGTTGGGCTGGCCGCGGCAGTTGGCGCCGTGCCCAAATTGCTGAACTTCCTGACACAACAGGGAGACCGTGGCATGCAGCTCGAAGCGACCTTCACCACTCCATGGTTGTGGTTGTCGGTCCTCGGCGTCGGGGATTCGCGCATGTACATGAACACCGACATCAACTCCATGCAGGTTGACGGACCCGGTACAGCGTTCATGTCTGTGCTGATGCAGCCGCTGCTGCTGTTGGCCGCGGCCGCCGTCGCCGGTTTGACCTTCTGGGCATTGCACAAGGGAAAGCTCAGCGGAGGCGTGGACCGCACGGAACTCCTCCTTTCAGGAGCCCTCACCCTGGTGACCGCCTTCATCGTTTTCAACAAGGTGGGTTCACCACAGTTCATGGTGTGGCTCGCTCCGGCCGTGGCTGTGGGACTTGCGCACAACTGGAAAGAGTGGCGCGTGCCGGCCACCATGCTCATAGTGATCGCCGTCGCCACCTACTTCATTTACCCGCTCTTCTATGATGCGTTGAGCCACAACAATCCTTGGATGGCACTGGTCCTTACTATCCGTAACGTCCTGCTGGTGGTCCTCTTCTTCTGGTCAGCGCGTCGCTTGTATTCCCTGGGCCGTAAGCCATCCGTGGTCACGGCACCTGCAGGCAAGGAGCACTAAGATTTCAGCGACGTTCTTCGACCGGCTGGTCCAAATCCGCAGCCGGGTCCTGCCCCCTGCCGTTGTGGCGTGGTTCGCCCGCCCCTCCAGCGTGTGGTGGGGATTCGCCGTGGTCCACTTTTACTTCCTGTGCTGGATGGCGTCCTTCTTCCTCAACGGCAACACCTTCAGCGACACTGAGCAGTACCGTCAGTGGGCGATGGATGGTTACAACCCGGAGAACCTCAGCGGGAAAATCAGTCCGTGGGTCTACCCCGTACTTGCCCAGATTCCCATCTTCTTGGCAGGCATTGCCGGTCCGGATCTCTACTTGTTGATGTGGACCCTGGGGATCACTGCCCTCAACGCCCTGGGCCTCTGGTACCTGACGCGCGGCCCACGGCGTGTTACCGGGATCGCGCCCGCATGGTGGTGGCTGTTCTTCACCGTGTTCATGGGGTATCTCAGCTTTGCCCGGGTTGAGGGCATCACAGCCCCCATCGTGCTGATCGCGTTGATCTGCGCAGCCCAAAGGCCCGTTGTTGCGTCCGTCCTGCTGAGCATCGCGACGTGGATCAAAGTGTGGCCGGCAGCGGTGCTGGCACCCATGATCATTGCTTCGAAGAACCGGCTGCAGATGGTCGCTGCCGGGGTGGGCGTCACCGTCGTCGTAGGCCTTGGAACGTACCTCGCCGGTGGCTTCAGCCACATCCTGGACTTCTTGATCAACCAGGGTGAGCGCGGCATGCAACTGGAAGCTACTTTCTCCACGCCCTGGGTGTGGCTCAGTGTCTTCAACATTGCCGGATCCAAAATGGCGGACAATACGGCCATCAACTCCACGGAGGTTTACGGGCCCGGTGCCGAGGTTGCTGCGTTCCTGATGCAGCCATTGCTGATAGTTGCCGCTATCGCGGCCGCCATCCTTCTCATCCGTGCCTTGAGGCGGGGAGCGGAGCGCGAGGAACTGTTCCTCGAGGGCGCCTTGATGATGACTACCGCGTTCATCGTGTTCAACAAGGTGGGCTCGCCGCAGTTCATCATCTGGCTGGCCCCTGTGATCATTGCCGGGCTGACGCACGACTGGAACCGTTGGAAGGTGCCGGCGGCCTTGCTGATGGCCATTGCCATGACCACGTTCGTGATTTATCCGCTGTTCTACACCCCGCTCATTCACGCCCACCCGGTCATGGCTGCGGTGCTGACCACCCGGAACGTCCTGCTGGTGGTACTGCTGTGGTGGTCGGTGCAGCGGACAGTGGAACTCGGGCG
This sequence comes from Paenarthrobacter sp. TYUT067, assembly GCF_023656375.1. Classification (NCBI taxonomy): domain Bacteria; kingdom Bacillati; phylum Actinomycetota; class Actinomycetes; order Micrococcales; family Micrococcaceae; genus Paenarthrobacter; species Paenarthrobacter sp. TYUT067. The sequence goes on along the minus strand of NZ_JAMOIT010000037.1, from coordinate 8,919 downwards.
GCGAGTAAAGCACGACGACGCCCCGGTGGTCCCGAAAGCGCTCTAGCGGATAGTCGGAGGGCGGTGGAGCAGGCGACGGTCAGTCTGCCCCACCCAGCGCGATAACTTGCCTTGAACCAGCAGCCTGCGGGTATGGATGTCCAGGAACACCAGGTAGAACGCGAACAGCAGCGCAATGGCGAATGCCAGCGAGGACAGGTCCACGGAGACCTCCACAAAGGACCATACCGACAACTGATCCTGCGCTCCGAACACCACAAAGAACGTCACCCCCACGTAGAGGCACCGCATCTGCCAGTCATCCCTGATCCCCGTCACAGCCAGGAACGGGACGAACCACAGGATGTACCACGGCTGGATGATGGGGGAGAGCAGCACGATCGCCGCGAAGGCAAGCGCCATTCTCCGAACCACCCTGGAATGGTCCCCGCGGAACATCAGCACCAGCACCAAGGCCACAGCGCCCCACTTCATGGCGGCTCGCAGAATGTCCGCCATGGCATTGCCGGGAAGCCCCAGGGCATTGCCGAGGAACTCGATCTGCTGGCCTATGAAGCCGGACGGCGAGTAGCCCGTAAAGCCGGGGGTGGGGTCCGTGATGGCCCACGCCCAGCCCAGGCCAAGGCCGTAGGGGATGCCGCTGATCACCAGGATGGCGAAGCTAATGCTGGCCGTTGCTGCCCAGATTCCAAACTTGCGCGGCCAGGACGCACCGGCACCTGCCCACATGAGCCCGATGAAGGGGAGCAACAAGACGGTGGCGGGTTTGATTCCGATGGACAGTGTCACCAGCAGGATGCCCAGGAGTGGCCGCTTGGTTGCCGCGAAGTAAGTCCCCGCTACAGCGAAGCCCACCATGATGGCGTCGTTATGGGCACTGGCCACGAAACTGATGAGGAACAACGGGTTGGCCACCGCGATCCACAGCGCACGTGCACCGTTGATCCCATGGAGCTCCGCGAGCTTGGGCACATAAATGACGCACAACAGCACCCCGCCTGCGGCAAGTAGCCGGAACAGCAGGACTGATACGTCCGGCTGGGCGCCCGTGATGGCAACCACGGCGTGGGCCATCCACAAGAAGTAGGGGCCGTACGGAGTACGGGCTTCCGCCCACGCCGGGTCCGCGCCCAAGGCGAACCAGTTGTTCAAAGCCGAGATGCCGACGTCGTAAGGGTCCTGGCCCTCCATCATCAGCCGGCCTTGGCCTATGTACGCATAAACGTCACGCGAATAGACGGGCACAGCGAACAGCAGGGGAAGCGACCAGGCTCCGATCGCAGCGACAATCGGTTTGAGGGAGTTCCCCTCCCAGCTGCCCATCCGTTGGCCCAAACGCAGCCAGGAACGCACCAGCAACATGGCACCCACGGTCAAGAGGACAGCGGAGACCGTGACGCCCCAGCCCTCAGTGCGCAGGGCAATGACTATGGGATGGCGGATCATGGGGGAGCCATTGGCGATCCAGCCGATGCCAATAGAACCGGCAAACATGAACAAGGAGCCAAGGAACCCTTGCAAAATAGCGGGATACGCAACGGGCTTTGTTGCTGGTGTTGTTGGTTTCGGGGACTTGGTAGCAGTGGAGGTAGACGGGCTTGCTGCTGCTGAGGTCTCTGGATGTGGACTGGGGGTACTGCCTGCCGTCATGACTGGTCGGTTCCCCCACTCACGGTATGGCGCTTCCAAGAAATGAAACGCGGATTGAAGCCGAAGAGCTTGTACTTGCGGCAAGTGAAATTTTAGCGTCGATCCAGCCAACACCACCACAGGCGCGGCAAAGGGTGACGGACTCCATAGCCGTGCACCGTTATGCCGCGGAATATTCCCCTGATGTCATGACTGCTGAGGAATGGTCCCCGGGTCCCGGCCTATATATGCTCCTGGAGGCATGCTTGCTCCGAATACGGGGCCTGGCTCCGGCCGCTTTGCGTGCCGCCCGTCGTCGGCCTTTCGCTGCGTCAAGCGGCGCACCACCCACGGAAACAGGTGCTCCCGCGCCCAGATCATGTCGCCCGCGCGCGCCTCACGCCAGTTCCGCTCAGGCAGGGCCTTGGGCGTCAGCGGTTCCAGGGAATGCGGGACGTTGAGTGAATCGAGCACCATGATGGCAATGGTGTGTTGACCCAGCGGGGAAAAATGTAGCCGGTCCGCATTCCACATGCGGGGGTCAGTGAGTTGGCGTAATGCCCAGAGGTCGGCGATCAGGGCATCATGCCGTGCCGCAACGACCCTGATGTTCTCGTTGAAAATGGCCACTTTGCCGCGGGCGAGCCCCAGCACAGGGGTAGCGCCAAAGTCCGGCCCGGCAAAGAGCAGGATGGTTGCGCCGGTAGCTGCCAGCCGCTCAACACCCGCGTCCAGCTCGAGGGCGAGCTTGTCCGGATCGCTCCTGTGGAAGAGGATGTCGTTTCCGCCGGCGTTGAGGGTGATCAGATCAGGGCGCAGCTCGATTGCCGGGCCCACCTGCTCGTCGAGTATTTGGTGGAGCAGCTTTCCGCTGATGGCCAGGTTGGCGTAGGCGAAATCCTCATGACCAGTGCTCAATTCCTCGGCAACCCGGTCCGCCCAGCCTCGGAGGCCGCCGGGGCTCCGCGGTTCGGGATCCCCCAAACCTTCCGTGAACGAATCGCCCAAAGCCACATAACGGCTCCACGGGTGCTGGCCGGTCCGGAAACTTCCGGAACCGGCCTTCCCCGAGCCATCCGTATATTGGGCGTTCATCTCCCCATAGTGCGCCGAATCATCGGGTTTTAGTACAGTTAATGCCCCTAAGAGCGCGTCTTCCGGGCGATATCTGTATCGAAAACCCCCATCAACCGCTGCATCTGTTCCCCGGCGTCGCTCCCCGGCGCCGGGGTGTAGACCACTATGTGCAGGTCCGGCCTGTCCGAAGGCGAGACCTGGTGGTGCTCCATCTGCAGCACTCCGACGGCGGGATGGTGAAACTGCCGTTCGCGGGACTCAAAGCCCAGGATGTCGTAGCGGTCCCAACTTTCCTGGAACTCCGGGCTGGCTTCCTTGAGCCGCTCCACTTGGTAGGCCACGTCCGGGTCTCCCAGCCGCTGCCCGGTTTCTGCCCGGAACTCCGCAAGGAACCTTTTGCTGGTGACGTCCCAGTCCGGGAGCAGGTCCCGGACATAGGGGTCAGTGAACACCAACCACAACAGGTTCCTGTCCGCGGCGTCGAACGTTCCTATATTCGGGTACAGCGCCTCATAGGCGCGGTTCCACCCGGCCACGCCCCAGTCCGGGGACAACGCATAGGACGGGTTGGGGTCCAGCGCGTCCAGAAGCCGTTGCACATGGGCGGGGGCATCGGCCGCCACGGGCCCTTTGGGCAGGGCAGAGGAGTAGCCACCCAGGGACAGCACGTAGCTTAGGCCGGTGTCCGAGAGGTGCAGTGCGCGGGCTATGGATTCCAGGACCTGCCGCGACGGGCTGATGTCCCGGCCCTGCTCCAGCCAGGTGTACCACGTGACGCTGACCCCGGAGAGGAAGGCGATCTCTTCCCGTCGGAGACCGCGTTCCCGGGACCTGCCCACCGGGGGCAACCCGTAATCGGAACGCAGGGCCTGGGTCCGGCGCGTCCTGAGGAACAGTCCCAGTTCTTTGCGTCTCTCATCTTTCACGGGCTCAACACTATTACTCTGGTACTACCAGTACTAGTAGCAGCACCGTCTTCCGCCCTGTGACGAACGACAGCAGGATGGTATTCATGCCTGCACTACGCTCAAGAACTGTCACCCACGGCCGCAACATGGCCGGAGCCCGCGCGCTGTTGCGTGCCTCCGGCGTTGCCAACACGGACATCGGCAAGCCGATCATCGCCGTCGCCAACTCCTTCACCGAGTTTGTCCCCGGCCACACCCACCTGGCGCCCGTGGGCCGGATCGTCTCCGACGCGATCCTCGCCGCAGGCGCCGTGCCGCGCGAGTTCAACACGATCGCTGTGGACGACGGCATCGCCATGGGCCACTCCGGCATGCTCTACTCGCTGCCGTCCCGTGACCTGATTGCCGACTCCGTTGAGTACATGGTCAACGCGCACTGCGCTGATGCCCTGGTCTGCATCTCCAACTGCGACAAGATCACCCCGGGCATGCTCATGGCCGCCCTGCGCCTGAACATCCCCGTGGTGTTCGTTTCCGGCGGTCCCATGGAGGCCGGCCGCGTGACCCTGACAGACGGATCCGTGCGCTCCCTTGACCTGGTGAACGCGATTGCCGACGCCGTGGACGAATCCATCTCAGATGAAGACATCAACCTGATCGAAGAGAACGCCTGCCCCACCTGTGGCTCCTGCTCAGGCATGTTCACCGCCAACTCCATGAACTGCCTGGCCGAAGCGATCGGGCTGGCCCTGCCGGGCAACGGTTCCGTGCTGGCCACCCACACCGCCCGCAAAGCGCTGTACGAGAAAGCCGGTTCAACAATTGTTGAGCTGGTGAAGCGCTATTACGACGGCGACGACGAGTCCGTATTGCCGCGCTCCATCGCCACTGCCGAGGCTTTCGACAACGCCATGGCCCTGGACATCTCCATGGGCGGCTCCACCAACACCATCCTGCACTTGCTGGCTGCGGCGCAGGAAGCAGGCGTGGACTATGGCCTGGCCGAAATGGATGCCAAGTCCCGCCAGGTTCCCTGCCTGGCCAAGGTTGCCCCGAACGTTGCCGGCAACAAGACCTATTACATGGAAGACGTGCACCGTGCCGGCGGCATCCCGGCGCTGCTGGGTGAGCTGAATCGTGGTGGCCTCCTGCACAAGAACGTCCACTCGGTGCACTCCAACGACCTTGACGGCTGGCTGGATGATTGGGATGTCCGCGGCGGCAAGGCAACGGAAGAAGCCAAAGCGCTGTGGCACGCCGCTCCCGGTGGTGTCCGGTCCTCCACAGCTTTCTCGCAGTCAAACGTATGGACCTCCCTGGACACGGACGCTGAAGATGGCTGCATCCGGTCGGTGGAGCACGCGTTCTCCAAGGACGGTGGTTTGGCTGTGCTGCGCGGCAACGTCGCAGCGGACGGCGCCGTGGTGAAGACTGCCGGTGTGGACGAGTCCATCTGGATCTTCGAAGGCCCCGCAGTGGTGTGCGAGTCACAGGACGAAGCCGTGGAGAAGATCCTGAACAAGACCATCAAGGAAGGCGACGTGGTGGTGATCCGCTACGAAGGACCTAGAGGTGGACCCGGTATGCAGGAAATGCTCTACCCAACCTCGTTCCTCAAGGGCCGCGGCCTGGGCAAGAAGTGCGCCCTCATCACGGACGGCCGCTTCTCCGGCGGCACCTCCGGCCTGTCGATCGGGCACATCTCCCCGGAAGCTGCCTCCGGCGGCACCATCGCCCTGGTGGAGAACGGCGACATCATCAGCATCGACATCACCCAGCGCTCCCTCCAGTTGCAGGTCTCCGACGAGATCCTCGCCGAACGCCGCGAAAAGCTCCTGGTCAACGGCGGCTACAAGCCCAAGGACCGCGAACGCCACGTGTCTCCCGCACTGCGCGCCTACGCCGCCATGGCGCTGTCCGCAGACAAGGGCGCAGTCCGCGACGTCTCCCTGGTGGAAAACCTCTAAGGGTTTCGTTTTCAACAGAAAGCCGCCTGCCGTCGTCGTACTTCACCAACGTACGACGCCGGTGCGGCGCCAACAGAACCGTCGACCTGCCCGGATGGGCAGGTCGACGGTTTTAGTTGAGGGCTGGATCAGTTGATGGCTGCCTTCAGTTCCTTCGCGGCCAGCTCGGGATCTGCGGCACTGTAGATGGCACTGCCGGCGACGGCGACGTCGGCGCCCGCCAGTTGCACTGCTGCGATGGTCCCAGCATTCACCCCGCCGGCCACGGAGAACGGGACGCGTGCTTCCTCGCCCGCGTTGAGCAGGGTGCGCAGGTTGTAACCGGGCTGTGCCTGCTCATCCAGGCCTGCATGGAACTCGACGAACTTGGCGCCCAGCGCGCGAACTTCCTTGGCCCGGGACACCTTGTCCGCCACGCCGATCAGGTCTACTACGATGCCCTTGTTGTGCGCCTTGGCGGCCTTCACCGCGCCGGCAATGGTGGAGTCGTCAGCGGTGCCCAGGACCGAAACGAGGTCCGCTCCAGCCTTGAACGCTATATCCGCTTCGAGCTCGCCGGCGTCCATGGTCTTCATGTCGGCGAAGACGATCTTGGTGGGGTGGGCATCCTTGATGGCGGTGACGGCGGTCAAACCGGCAGCCTTGATGAGCGGCGTCCCGAGCTCGATGATGTCCACGTGCTCGGCCACCTTGCCGGCCAGGTCAAGGGCGTCCTCGACGGTAAGGAGGTCCAGTGCTACCTGCAGTTTCATGGGTTCTTCTTTCTTTCGGAGGGTTTCGTTTGGAACGGATGGTGAGTGTTGGGGCGAAGCGGGTTTTGGCGCGAGCTATTCGAGGTTGGCGTGGCGCAGCCAGAGTTGCTCGGCGGGCTCTTCGGTGTTCTCCCACAGGGTTTGGAACACTGCTTCGGTTGCCAGGAAGAGGGATTGCTCAAACAGGCTGCCGGAGTACTGGCGGGAAAGGCCGGAGCCGTGATCGGTCTTTTGCACTGCGGGAATGATCACCAATGCATCGGCCATGCCGGCCAAAGGTGATCCCGGGTTGGTGGTCAGAGCAGCCACGTCCGCGCCGGCGGCGATGGCTGTTTCGGCTGCCTTGACCACGCCTGAGGTGGTCCCTGAGCCGGAGGCCACCACAAGGAGGTCGCCGGAGGTGATGGCAGGTGTGGTGGTGTCCCCGGCAACATGGACCGTCAAGCCCAGGTGCATGAGGCGCATGGCCGCCATGCGGAGAACCAACCCGCTGCGGCCGGCGCCGGCAAGGAAGATCCGCTCCGCCCTGCGGATCCTGCCTGCCAGGGCTGCCAGCTGGTGGGCGTCGATTGCATTGGTGGTGCTCACTATTTCGTCCTGGATCAGGGACAGGTTGAGGGCGGCCTGGGCTGGTGTAGCGCTCAGGGAGGGCTTGTCTACTACGGCGTCCACACTCTCTCCTTTACTTGCCGTGGTTCTGCTTCCCTTCCAGCTTGGTGCAGTAACCGGGTGGGCGTAACGCTGATTTGGGATGGCTCTTCCCACCCCTTTGGGTAGTTTCTGCCGGGGCTGGGCACGTATGCTGGCCGGATGCAGAACTGGGCACTCCTCCACTCCATTAGCGATCTGGCAGCCGCGCCGCTGAACCGCATCGCCGAAGCCCTCCGCACCGCCACACTCCCGTTCCTCGCCAGCAGTGCCCTGGTGATCTTTACCGAGGACTGCACTGGGCGGCCCCAGAAGAAGGCGGGTGATGAAGGCGTGGTCAGCCGCGTATCCATCGCCGAACTGGACCGGCTGAGGTCGGCGATGCCCGGCGAGGTCCCATGGCGCACTTCCGCGCTCATCGCCGGTGAGGAACGGGAAATTCTCGCCTTGGGCTATGGGCCCAGTCAGGCGCTCCTGGTCCTGACCGACCCTTCGCCGGTTGAAGGACCGCAAAAGGAAGAGGAGGCACTTCGTCTGCTCAGCTATCTTTGGCGACTCACCGCCCGACGCATCCAGGAGAAAGTAACCGACGCGCCGCCGTCGTACCTTTTGGAATCGCGGGCGGCATCCGCTGAGCGGATCCGTGTGACGGCCGAGCTGATCGACCAGCACTCCACCACTCTGGAAACCCTGCTGGCGGCCCTGCGGTCGACCTCCATGGACGACGCCGCGGCCCGAACCTCAGTGACGGACCTCGCGGTCAAGGCTTTGGTGGACCTGCGGACGGTTAGCGACCGGACCAGCGATCTTGTGGAAGAGCCGGTGGTGACTGCGTTCGAGCGGCTTCGCGAGGATCTTCGGCCCTTGATGCACTTCAGCAACATCGACATTCAGTTCATCGAGCCGCCCGCCAATGGGCGTGCTCTGCCTGGCGAAGTAGCCCATGCTGCCCGCGCCGTTGTTCGCGGCCTTGTGTTGGCCATCGCGGAGCAGCCGGATGTCCGGCGCGTCCGTGCGCAGTGGGACTGCGACGGTGAGAACCTGCTGATCAACGTGCGCGACGACGGCCTTGGAGCCCTCACTCCGGACTCGCCCAGCATCACCCGGTTGCAGCAGCGGGTGCAGGCCGTTGATGGGCGGATGTCCCTTGACGTGATGCAGGGGTGGGGTGCGGATATCTCCGTGGTCTTGCCGCTGGACCCGCCGGCAGCGCCCATTGGAGACGTTGCCGTCTGGGATCTGGCGCCGAGGGAGCTGGAAGTTCTGCAGTTGCTCACCGCTGGGCAGCGGAACCGGAGCATCGCGGGCGCTCTTCATATCAGCGAAAACACGGTGAAGTTTCACATCCGTAACCTCTTCCGAAAACTCGACGTGCGTTCCAGGGCGGAGGCGATTGCCTTGGCGCACTCGGCCGGACTTCGCTAGCTGTACTTACTTCCTTGCGTCGGCGCATCTGCGGACACGCTGAGCGATGCGCCGACCGGTGATGGCAGAGAATATTTATTTCCCTTGGGGCGCGGGGGTCAAATGCGCCTCATTGTGGGCTATCTTGATCGTTATGCGGCCCCGGATCGTCAATTGGTGCATCGCCTCAATTGGCAGGTTGCTTAGCTAAAGGGGCTAATGTTCTACAGCACGTTTGCAATTGTTCCGTATCGATGAAAGGAAATGCCTTGGCTGTTTCTGTTGAATTGGGCAAAGCACTCGATAAAGCCTACGAGAACTCCACCCTTGACGAGATCCTGGCGGCCCCGCCGTCGGCGCTCGCCGGACTTACCGACAAGCACAGCGAACTTCTCGCTGAACTGGGTATCAAGACCGTCCGGGACCTCGGGAGCAATAAGTATTTCGCCACCGCCGGCGTGCTGGTCGCGCTGGCTGGTAAAGCCGGCTAACTCGCACCGCATCAGCGGACGACGGCGGGGGTCCCCGCCGTCG
>NZ_JAMOIT010000036.1:0-23904 GCF_023656375.1 Paenarthrobacter sp. TYUT067 | reverse complement strand
TAACAGAGTTACGGCGGTCATAGCGTGGGGGAAACGCCCGGTCCCATTCCGAACCCGGAAGCTAAGACCCACAGCGCCGATGGTACTGCACCCGGGAGGGTGTGGGAGAGTAGGACACCGCCGGACACAAATTAAGAAGAGCCCCAGCCACCGGCTGGGGCTCTTCGACTTTAACCCACCTGTGTACCTTCCGCCCCCGGTAGAGTTGGTGGTCATGGAAAATCTTTTCAGCCATCCAGAGTCGGAGCCCGAACCGTCCCAACAGGCCGGCGATGGCCTTGACCCCCTGATCATTACTGTTGTGGTTCCTACCAACGTCTCGCATGCCTTCCAGGGTTTCACCGATCATCCACATCTGTGGTGGCCGCTGGAGCAGGAGAGTGTGTACGGCGAAGGATCTCATGTTGAGTTCGAAGAGAACTTGATACTGGAGACGGCCGAGGATGGCCGCACATCAGTATGGGGGACTATCGACGATTGGCAGCCTCCACTGTCCTTCCACGCGAGCTGGTATCCGGCCAGTACGCCCCTGTGGTCCACGGAGATCCGCGTGGTTTTCCGGGCCGTGGAGGAGGGCACTGAAGTCCGGTTGATCCATGACGGCTGGGAGGGCGCCGAAGACCCTGCGGCCTCACGCACGTCCTACGCCGAGGGGTGGCCCCGTGTATTGGAGCGCTACGTGAGGTTCATGGGCGGAGCAGTTGCCTAGGATCCGCAGGCTCCACGCGAATGACTGGCCGTTGTTGAAGGCTGTCCGCCTGGAGATGCTCACGGATACGCCCATGGCCTACGTGGAGAGCCTGGACGCCGCCCGCCGGCAAACAGACACCCAGTGGCAGGAGCGTGCTGCCGCGATGTCCGGCGATGCCAGCATCACCCTGGTTGCCGATACAGGCGAAGAGGGCAGCAAACTCTGCGGCCTGATGCGTGTGGTGGTCAAGCACCCCCGGATCCCGGAGAAGCCGCTGCAGGCCATGCTCATCAGCGTCTATGTGGCACCTGAGCATCGTGGCCTGGGATTGGCCGACGAACTCCTCCAAGAGGCGTGCAAAGCCGCTGCCGGAGATTTCGCGGCCGAAAGCATGGAGCTTGGGGTGCACGAGGACAACTCAAGGGCGCTTGCGTTCTACCGGCGCCACGGATTCCAGACCACGGGTGCCAGCCGACCCTATCCGCAGGACACATCGAAACTGGAGCTCGTCATGGAACGGCAGCTGCCGTAGAGGCACCTTAGGCGGTGCCGGCCCTCGGCACCGCGGTACTGGTGCGAACCACCAGCTTGGTGGGGTGTTCGGTATCAGCAGGTTCCAGCACCAACCCGTTGTTGATGGCGCCCAGCAGAGTCCGGACGGCCAATGCTCCCTGGCCCTTGGCATCCTGGTCGATGGTGGTCAGGCCAAGGACATTGCCAAGATCGTGCCCGTCAATGCCCATGACGGACAGGTCGTCGGGGATGCGCAGGCCGAAGTCCCTTGCGGCGAGGATGGTGCCAATGGCCATTTCATCCGACGCCGCAAAGACGGCTGTGGGGCGCTCCGGTGCGCTGGCCAGGAGTTGCCGGGCCGCCGAGTAAGCGCCTTCTATCGTGAAGTCCGCGGATACGATCCATTCGGGCCTGACCGGGCAGCCGGCGTCGTTCATTGCTTTCTCGAAACCGCTGCGGCGGGTTCCAGGCAGGTGGAAGTCCTGGTCATAGGCCTCATGACCCGTGATGTGCGCGATCTTGGTATGGCCCAGGCCCAACAGGTGGTTGGTGGCCTTCAGTGCGAGTCCAGAGTCGTCAATCCTGATAGTCGAAGCTCCCGGCAACGGTCCGCCGATGCCCACGATGGGCCGGTGGACCGCGTGAAGCTGCTGGATCTCGTCTTCGCTGAGCTCCAAGGACACTGCAATGACTGCGTCCACCCGCTTGCGTAGCAGGAAGTCGTTGAACACGCTCTGCCGGTGCGCAGGGTTTTCACCGATGTTGTAGAGGGTGAGGTCGTAGCCGGCCTCAAGCAACGCCGCGGAGGCGCCCTCGATCACCGCTGAGAAGAACCAGCGGTGGACTGAGGGCACCACCAGACCGACGTTGTGCGTGCGCCCGGAAGCCAGGCTTGACGCATGATAGGACAGCACGAATCCCAACTCGGCAGCGGCGGAGCGGGCACGTTCCCGGCTGCTGGGGGATACGTTGCCCTTTCCGCTCAGCGCCCGTGAGACCGTGGCAACGGACAGCCCTGCTCGCTCGGCTACGTCCTTGATGCCGGTCATGCTGCTCCTCGGTGGAAAAGTTAGCTGGCCTTTAGCCAGATTGTCTCCCCCGAGCCTAGTAGATCAGCAGCCAGTAGATCAGCGCCGGCTTCCACCGCGGAACTCCGCAGGATGGTTTCGCCTGCGGGGAGCGGCATTGCATCGGCTCCGACGTTCATCATCACCAGGGTGTTGCCGTTGAGGTAGGCCAGCGAGGTCTCGCTGCAGTAGTCCTCCACCCAGGCCAGGGAGCCCTCGCCGAGGCGGTGCATGGTGCGGAGCTCGAGCATCCGCCGGTACAGGTTAAGGTGCGACGCCGGATCCGCCTCTTGCTTGTCCCTGGCCAGGGCGGGCCAGGACTCGGGCTGGGGCAGCCAGGGGTCCAGGCCGCTGCCGAACCCTGAGTGGGGTTCGGACGAACGCCAGGGGAGCGGAACGCGGCAGCCGTCACGGCCGATGCGGGCTCCGCCGGTACGGGCGAACGTTGGATCCTGGCGCATGCTGCCGGGAATGCTGGAGGAATCCGGGAGGCCGAGCTCTTCGCCTTGGTAGAGGTAGGCGCCACCGGGGAGGCCCAACATGAACATGGTGGCCGCGGCAGCCCGTCGTCGTCCGAGTTCTTCGTTGGGTTGCACGTCGTCGGGGCCGATGCCGTCACCGTCGCGGGGTCCTGGTCCGTCGTAGCCGAAGCGTGAAACGTGCCGGACAACATCGTGGTTGGACAGCACCCAGGTGCTCGGGGCCCCCACGGCGTCCAAGGAGACCAGGGAGTCGGTGATGATGTGGCGCAGGCGGTTCACGTCCAGTCCTGCGTGCAGATAGGGGAAGTTGAAGGCCTGGTGCATTTCATCGGCTCGAACCCACTGGGCCAGCCGGGGCAGCGGGTCAACGTTGGCTTCCGCGCAGAGGATGCGGTCCGGTCCGTATTCTTCCAGGATGGAGCGCCAGCGGCGGTAGATGTCGTGGAGGGCGGGCTGGCCGAACATGGGTGCGTCGTGTCCCGGGAAGCCTTCGGAGCTGTTGCCGTCTGCGCGTCCACCCCAGTCAGGGAGTCCGGCTGCCTTGACCAGCGCGTGGGCGACGTCCACCCGGAAGCCGGAGATACCGCGGTCCAGCCAGAAGCGGAGGACGCGTTCAAACTCGGCATGGACGGCCGCGTTGTCCCAATTGAAGTCCGGCTGTGAGGAATCGAAGAGGTGGAGGAACCATTGGCCGGGGTCGCCGCTCGGCTCCATGACGCGCGTCCATGCCGGGCCACCGAAGTGCGATTGCCAGTTGTTGGGAGGCTCATTGCCGTCGGGCCCCAGGCCATCGCGGAAGATGAACATATCCCGCTCCGGACTGTTGGCGCCGGCGGCAAGCGCGGCCTGGAAGGCGACGTGCTGCTCGGAACAGTGATTGGGGACGAGGTCCGCGATGACGCGCAAGTTGAGCCTGTTGGCCTCTGCGATGAGGGCATCGAAGTCGGTCAGGGTGCCGAAGAGGGGATCGACGTCGCAGTAGTCGCTGACGTCGTATCCGGCGTCCCGCTGAGGTGAGCGGTAGAAGGGCGACAACCACACGGCGTCGACGCCCAACGTCGCCAACTGCGGCAGTTCGGCGGTGATACCCGCCAAGTCTCCAACGCCGTCGCCATTGAGGTCGCGGAAGGACCGCGGATAAATCTGGTAGATCACAGCGGACCGCCACCATCCGTGCGCCTTCGAAGCGTGGTGGACGGGGGTCACGTGCGTGAAAGCTGCAGTGGGCTCGTGGGTCGCAACCGAGAGCAATGAGTCAACGGACATGAACACATCGTAGAAGAGAATTTTCAAAATTGTAAACGCTTCCAGCTCTAAGGGTGCTGTCTTTGAGTGATTTACAAGGTGGGGTCTTTTCAATTCCGCGTATGTACCTGTAGTGTGTGGAAGCGCTTGCAGTCTGTGAGCAAAGTCACCGGCGATGCGATGGGTTTAGAGCCCTTGCCGTCGAAGCAAAGAAGAACGAAAGGGACACCAATGAAGGTGCACACTACCCTCGAGACTCAAACAACCCGGCGTGTTTTCGCCGCCGGGGCGATCTCCGTGGCCGCTGCCCTGGCACTGACCGCCTGCGGTGGAAGCGCCTCCACTACGCCCAGCTCGGATGCTGCAAAGCCGGACCTCAAGGCTGCCGGAGCCGGTGTCATCACCATGTGGGTTGACGCCGAGCGCTCTCCGGCGCTGAAGGACATCACGGAGAAGTTCAAGTCCGATACCGGCATCGAAGTGAAGCTTGTGGTCAAGGATTTCGCCGCCGTGCGCGACGACTTCATCACCCAGGTACCCACCGGCCAAGGGCCGGACTTGATTGTTGGACCCCATGACTGGATTGGAAAGTTTGTCCAGAACGGTGTGATTGCCCCGTTGAGCTGGGCGACAAAGCGGCACAGTTCCAGGACTCCTCCATCAAGGCCATGACCTACAACGGCGCCGTCTATGGTGTCCCGTACGCCATCGAGAACATCGCCTTGCTTCGCAACACCAGCATCGTGGACAGCAAAGCCGCCACGCTGGACGAAGTAGTGGCCAACGGCAAGAAAGCCGTTGCGGACGGCAAAGCCGCATTCCCGTTCCTGGTGGGCATGGATCCGAAACAGGGCGATCCCTACCACCTGTATCCGCTGCAGTCCTCCATGGGCTCACAGGTCTTCGGCAAGAGTGCCGACGGCGGATATGACGCAAAGCAGCTCCTCATCGGTGACGCTGCCGGCGTCGAATTCGCCAAGAAGCTGGCCTCCTGGGGTGATGCCGGCGAGAAGATTATCAACTCCAACATCACCAATGACATTGCCAAGGAGAAGTTCCTGGCCGGAGAATCCCCGTATTTCCTTACAGGCCCGTGGAACGTTCCGGACGTCCAGAAGAAGGGCATCAAGTTGGCCGTGGATGAACTGCCCACTGCCGGCGGCGAGCCCGCCCAGCCGTTCATCGGTGTCAACGGCTTCTTCATCAGCGCCAAGAGCGTCAACGCCTTGGCCACCAATGAGTTCGTCACCAACTACCTCACCTCCGAGTCGGCACAGGATTCCATGTATGCGGCAGGCGGACGCCCGCCGGCATTGAAGGCCTCGTTCGAGAAGGCCGCCAGCGATCCCGTTGTGGAGGCGTTCGGAAAGATCGGTGCCACGGGCGTCCCCATGCCGGCCATCCCTGAAATGAGTGTGGTGTGGGCTGACTGGGGCGCCACCGAGTTGGCCATCATCAAGGGCCAGGGAGATCCGGCTGAGGCTTGGACCAAGATGGCCGACAGCATCAAGTCCAAGATCGGCGGCTAGCACTACAACCGGATAACTCCACCGGTCTGCCCCGGGCCGGGCGGCAATCCACCGCCCGGCCCTGCCTGTCGCCAACCGCTTCACTCAAGGATCCACAATGCCAAAACCAGATCTCCGCGAACTGCCAGCAACCCAAGGCCAACCGAGCCCGGAACAGTCCGTCGGCAGCGGCGCCCGCACCGGCAGCGGCGCCCGCCCCACAGCCAAGCCCGTACGCCACCCGGATTCCCTCAAGGGCACCATCCTCAAGGTTGTCCTGCTGGGACTTGTGGACGCTTTTGCGGTGTACATCCTGATGATGCTGTTCCTCAGCCAGTCGTGGCCCGCGTTGGCGGTATCCTCACTGGTGGTTCTGGCCATCAACTGGATCTACCTCCGTAAGGGTGGGCTACCGGCCAAGTACCTGGCTCCAGGGGTACTGTTCCTGCTGGTGTTCCAGGTCCTGGTGGTGGTGTTCAGCGGTTACATCGCCTTCACCAACTACGGCGATGGGCACAACAGCACCAAGGAAGATGCCATTTCGGCCATCCAGATGACAGCCCAGAAGCGCGTCCCGGACTCGCCTGCTTACAAGGCGTCCGTGCTCACCAAGGGCAGTAATTTCTACCTGCTGTTCACGGATCCCTCTGGCAAGGCACAACTCGGCAGCAGTGAGGATCCGCTCACCGAGGTCCCGGAAGCCGGCAAAGACTCGACAGGCAAGGCCACCTCCCTGCCGGGTTACCAGACGCTGAAGTTCCAGGAGATCGTGGCCAATCAGCAGGAAATCCTGAAGATCACAGTCCCGGTTTCGGACGATCCCGCCGATGGGACGCTCCGCACTGCGGACGGCAGCACGGCCTACCAGTTCAAGCCGGCACTGAACTATGACGCCGCCACGGATACCTTCACGGACACCGATACCGGCACCCAATACCGCGACAACGGCAAGGGCGCATTCGCCGACGCCAACGGGGAGACCCTGGCCACCGGCTGGAAGATCGATGTTGGCATGGACAACTTCGTGCGGGCCTTCACGGATCCCAGCCTCCGCGGGCCACTCCTGGGTGTGATCCTTTGGACGTTCACCTTCTCCATCGCATCCGTTGCCCTGACCTTTGTGATGGGCCTCTTCCTGGCCATCACCTTCAACCGTGAGGACCTTCGCGGCAAGAAGGCGTACAGGATCCTGATGATCCTGCCCTATGCGTTCCCCGCTTTCCTGTCCGGCCTGGTGTGGTCCGGCATCCTCAACCCCGAGTTCGGCTGGCTCAACCAAACACTCTTGGGCGGCGCGAACATCGGGTGGCTTACGGACCCTGTCCTGGCCAAGATCAGCGTGCTGGTGGTCAATGTGTGGCTTGGCTTCCCGTACATGTTCCTGGTCTGCACGGGCGCCTTGCAATCGCTGCCGTCTGAAATCGACGAGGCCGCCCGCATGGATGGTGCCTCGGCCTGGCGGGTGTTCCGGTCCATCAAGTTGCCGCTGCTCCTGGTGTCCGTGGCGCCGCTGCTGATCTCCTCCTTTGCCTTCAACTTCAACAACTTCAACGTCATCTACATGCTCACCGGTGGTGGGCCGCGCTTCGCGGACACTGACCGCGATATCGGATCTACCGACATCCTGATCACGCTGGTGTACAAGGTGGCGTTCGGCCAAGGCACAGGGCGCGACTACGGACTGGCCAGCGCGCTGGCCATCATCATTTTCATCATCGTGGCCACTATCTCGGCCATCAGCTTCAAACAGACCAAAGCACTCGAGGACGTGAACTGATGAGCGTACGCACACTGGCCGCCACCAAGGAAACAGCGCTCGACGGCGGCCCGTCGCCGCTGGCGCCTGCACGCCGTCCGTTCGGGGTCTGGTTCAAGGACAAAGGCTGGCGGCATATGGTGGGCATCGTCACCACGATCTTCGCCGTGTTCCCGCTCCTGTATGTTCTATCCGCTGCCTTGGATTCCAACGGCACCCTGGTGGGTTCCAACGGACTCTTCTCCAGGTTCGATACCGGCAACTTCGTGGCACTCTTCAGCGACCCCACCAGACCTTTCGGCCGTTGGTTCGTGAACACCTTGGTGGTTGGTACGGTAACGTCCGCCGCCACCGTTTTCCTCGGCGCCATGGCCGCGTACGCGTTCTCCCGCATGCGCTTCAAAGGCCGACGGATGGGACTGTTGACCCTCCTCTTACTGCAGATGTTCCCGCAACTGTTGGCCGTCGTCGCGATCTTCCTGCTCCTGAGTGGCATCTCGCAAGTAATCCCCGCCCTGGGGCTGGGCAGCCAGCTGGGCCTGATCATGGTGTACCTCGGCGGCGCGCTGGGCGTGAACACGTACCTGATGTACGGGTTCTTCAACACGGTCCCGCAGTCCTTGGACGAAGCGGCGAAGATCGACGGTGCCAGCCACGTCCAGATCTTCTTCGGCATCATCCTGCGGCTGGTCACCCCCATCCTGGCTGTTGTGGGTCTCTTGGCGTTCATAGGCATCTCCAGCGAGTTCGTCATCGCCAGCGTTGTCCTGACCGATCCTGACAGCCAGACACTCGCCGTCGGGCTCTACTCCTATGTGGCCCAGCAGCGCTCCGAAAACTGGGGCGTCTTCGCAGCCGGGGCCGTTATTGCGGCCATCCCTGTCATGGCCTTGTTCCTCTTCCTGCAGAAGTACATCGTCAGCGGCCTCACCGCCGGCTCAGTGAAAGGCTGACCATGCCAATCGCCCTTCCGCACCATGACGGATCCGGACTTCATGCTCCCCATGCCGTGTCCCTCGGCGAAACAGTCCGGCTCCGGCTGCGCGTCCCGCAGGGGTGGGGGCCGGCGTCGAAGGTTTGGGTCCGGTCCGTCCAGGACGGCGAGCCGCGCTACGACGCCGCGATCAGGCTCGGCTCGGCTGATGGCTGGGACTGGTGGGAAGCGGCGATGCTCGTGGCAAACCCGGTGGCCAAGTACCGCTTCCTGCTGGAAGTCACTGAAACGCACGACGACGATGCTGCCGCCACCGTGGCGAGCCGAAGCACCATTGGGCGGCGCTACTGGAACCTCAACGCCCAAGGCCTGTTCCGACGGGACGTCTCCGACTCGGCAGACTTCAGGCTGACAACGTTCGCCGCGGCTCCGGAGTGGCTCCGCAAGGGCACCATGTACCAGGTGTTTCCTGACAGGTTCGCGCGATCCGCCCAAGCGGACAATCATCCGACTCCGCACTGGGCTATCGCATGTTCCTGGGACGCCCAGGTGGTGGGGACAGGCGAGCAGGCAGCCACCCAGTTCTATGGGGGAGACCTTCCCGGGATCACGGGAAAGCTCGATCACCTGCAGGACTTGGGGGTGGATATCCTCTACCTGACGCCGTTCTTCCCCGCACGATCCAACCACCGCTACGATGCGTCAACCTTCGATTCCGTGGACCCGCTCCTGGGCGGAGACCAGGCCCTGGTGGACTTGGTGGAAGCTGCACATGCGCGAGGCATCAAAGTCATGGGGGATCTCACCGCCAACCACTCCGGCGACGCCCACGAATGGTTCGTCAAGGCGCTCGCGGATCCCGGCTCGGAGGAAGCTGGCTACTACTACTTCAGCCCCGACCATTCCAGCTACGAGTCGTGGTGGGGCGTGCCGTCACTGCCCAAGTTCAACTGGTCCTCCGATGCACTCCGCCGACGTTTCGTGACGGATGATGATTCCGTGGTGGCACGCTGGCTCAAGCCGCCGTTCAATCTGGATGGCTGGAGGATCGATGTCGGCAACATGACCGGCCGTCTGGGCGCGGTGGACCTCAACCATGACGTGGCACGGCTCATTGCGGACCGGGTGCGCGAAATCAACCCGAACGCGGCCCTGCTGGCGGAGTCCACCTCCGATGCCTCTCCGGATTTCACGGGCGAGCACTGGCAGGGAGCCATGACGTACTCCCACCTGACCCGGCCGTTGTGGTCCTGGCTCGCCAAAGACGCACCGAACGTGAACTTCTTCGGCTCACCGCAATCCGGGCCCAACAAGATCGATGCTGAGGACTTCCTGGCAACACATCAGGACCTCGCCGCGGGATTTAGCTGGGGTGTGCTGCAAAACAATATGAACGCGCTCAATACGCACGACACCGCACGCGCGGCAACGGTGATGGTCGACGGCGGTCCTGCCGTGGGTGCCGCCCTCACCTTCTGCCTTCCAGGAGTTCCGGTCATGTTTGCCGGCGACGAGTTCGGGTTTGTTGGGTTCAACGGCGAGGACTCCAGGACGCCCATGCCATGGGCTGATGGTAGCCGCGTGCGGACGGACATGCGGTCCCTCTACGCCAACCTTGCGCGGCTGCGCAGGGAACTGCCGTCGCTGACTGAAGGCGGGGTGCGCTGGCTGCACGCCGAGGGCGACGCGTTGGTCTTCATCCGGGAAAGTTTGGAATCTTCAGCGCTGGTATTCGTCGCGAGGGACACGGCCGAGGTGGTCCTCGACAACGCTGTCCTCTCCAGCCAGCAGCTCGAAGCGTTACTCGCCCCGCCACTGCACCACTCCGGAACGGCGAGCTCCGCACCCGCCGGACCATCCGGCGTCGACGATGTTTGCCTACGTGCCGAAGGTGTCTCCGCAGGAATCTGGGCGCTGCCGGGGACGGTGCTCGCCACCGGGTAGCCGGCGGCCGTGGCCGTGCCCTGCCGTTCCGGGCTGGCTAGCGTTCCGGGCTGGCTAGACTGGGAGCACTAAAACACTGCGAAGACTGCCGGTTTGGCGTGTCCGCGGTGCGTACGTGGAGGGACCACTGTGTCGGACGAAACGGCTATGGCCGGAACATCAGAGGGAAGCATCAACACCTGGACCGCGGGCCGCCGGGAACACTCACGGCTCTCGGCAGGCCAACAAGTATTCCTGAAAGAGCTCGCGGCCGGACTGCGTGCCGGGCAGGTGGCCGAGGATGAAGAAACCCTCACCGTGTACTCCATGGATCAAGGACCGCTGCTGGAGCGGCACCTGCCGCTCGCTGTGGTGTGGGCCGAGTCCGTCGAAGACGTGCAACACATCGTTCGCAGCTGCGCGGCACACCAAGTGCCCATCGTCGCCCGGGGTGCAGGAACCGGCGTCTCCGGGGGAGCACACGCCACCCAAGGCTGCATCGTCCTGGGCCTGGAACGGATGAACCGCATCCTGGACCTCAACCCCGACGACGAAACCGCCGTCGTCGAACCCGGCGTCATCAACGCCGACCTCAACACCGCCGCCGCCGAGCACGGGCTCATGTACGCGCCCGACCCGGCCAGCTACAAAATGTCCACCATCGGCGGCAACGTGGCCACCAACGCCGGAGGACTCCGCTGCGCCAAATACGGCGTGACGCGCGACTCCGTGCTCGCCCTGGACGTCGTCATGGCCGATGGCTCCCTGATGCACACCGGCCACCAAACCTTCAAAGGCGTGGCGGGCTACGACCTCACCGCGTTACTGGTGGGCTCCGAAGGAACATTGGGGATTGTGGTGGGAGTGACCGTTCGGCTCAAATACCTGCCGCGCGAAATCCACACGATCGCCGCCTTCTACCAGGACTTCCGCAGCGCCGCCGCTGGTGTGCTTGCAGTAGGCAAAGCCCGCGTACAGCCCGCCATCATGGAACTCCTGGACAACGGCACCTTGGTGCAGCTGGACGAACTGAACGGCAGCGACCTCCAAAAGCGCGGCAAATCCCTGCTGCTCATCCAAACCGACGGTTTCGGAGCGGCCGCAGAAGCCGACGTCGTCCGGAAAGTACTCGCCGACGGCGGCGCCACAGTCACCACTGAAGCCAGCGAAGAAGCCGAAATGCTGGTGGAACTACGCAGAAACAGTCGCGGCGTCGAAGTGGACGACGAATTCAGGGTGGGCGAAGACATCGCCGTCCCGCGCTCGCGCTTGGTGGACTTCGTGGCTGAACTCGAGGCCATGGCCGCCCGATTCCAGGTTCGACTCAAAGTAGTGGCACACGCCGGCGACGGAAACCTGCACCCCACGTTCTGGATGGACCGCGTAGACCCCGCCACCGACGCAGACGCGCTCCAACGACTCAACGCAGCCCTGGACGAATCAATCCGCGTAGGCCTCCACATGGGCGGCACCATTACAGGCGAGCACGGCGTGGGCCAATACAAGCTGCGTTGGCTCGGGCTTGAGCAACCCGAACCGCTGCGTGAGCTGCAGCGGCGGATCAAGGAGCTGTTCGACCCGCAGGGAATTCTGAATCCGGGGAAAGCTATCTGATCCGTGGGCCTGTGACGCTCTATCACCTCCCGCGTGTTTGGGTGTGACGCTCTATCACGTTTCGCGTGTTTGGGTGTGACGCTCTATCACGTTTCGCGTGTTTGGGTGTGACGCTCTATCACCTCCAACTCTCTGGCGGACCGCACGTGTGCTTCTTGGTATTCCAGACTCGGAGTGGTTGCATTCTGACTCTTGCACTTCCTTTCAGAACGACGTATTTACTTTACGTCATCCCCCTCATAGTCTTACTTGGTATACCAAAGTTGCTATGAGGGGAATGACGTGCGCGAGAAGCGGCAGGCTGGATCTTTACTGAATCCGAGGCTGAGGGTGGGTCTAGCGTTGATCGCGCTTGTCATGGTGTCCGTCAATCTTCGACCGGCCATTACCACCGTTGCCGGGGTGATGAATCAGGTGCCGGGAGTGTTCAGCCTGGATCCGTCCCTGCTTCCAGTACTGGGCACTTTGCCGGTATTGGCCTTTGGTATTTCCGGCCCCATTGGGCCATGGCTGGCTCAACGACTCGGGACAGGTCGTGCCGTCGCGGTGGCGTTGCTGGTTCTGGCCGCGGCATTGGTCATTCGGGCGACGGTGCCCGCACTGCTGCTGCCCGGAACCTTCTTGGCCGGCATGGCGATCATGACAGCCAGCGTGCTGGTGCCCCAGATCGTCAAAGCCAACCGCGGCACCGGCTGGTGGACTGGCCTGTGCACCATGGGATTCGGCCTCGGCGCTGCGCTGGGTGCCGGGCTGGTCCAGCCATTGGAGCAGGCCTTCGGTGGAAACCTGGCATCAGCGCTCGCCGTGTGGGCGGTGCCAGCGCTGATCGGCGCGTTCCTGATCCACCGATCCGGAGGACGCCCGACGGCGGCACCCACCACTGCGGGCACCGTCACCGGAGCCACTGATGTGGTCACTCCGCTCCGGAAGCAACGCACGGCGTGGGCGGTGACAGCGTTCTTCGGACTCCAGGCCATGCTCTACTTCGCGATCACGTCCTGGTTGGCGGTGTACGGGGTATCCCGAGGGCTCGCACAAGCCGATGCTGCCGCCCTGCTGGCGTGGTTCAGTCTTGCTGGGTTGCCTGCAAGTTTGCTGGCTCCCGTGCTCGCTGGCCGCCCCGGCATCCTCAGGATCATGGCGCCCGGCCTTGGCTTGTCCGTGGCAGCTGCGCTGCTTGGAGTTCTGATGGCACCACTTGAGCTGCAGTTCCTCGCAGTAGGCGTCCTCGGCATTGTCCAAAGCGCTGGATTCGGGCTGGCCATGGCGTTGGTGGTGATCCGCTCCGATGGGCCGCAATCGGCGGGCAGGCTCTCCGCCATGAGCCAGGGATTTGGTTTCGCGTTGGCGTCCCTCGGCCCGCTGGGTGCCGGGGTACTGCACACCATCACCGGCGGCTGGGCATTGACGTTCTGGGCGCTCGCCGCGGAGGCCGTAGTGCTGGCAGGTGCAGGATTCTTTGCTATCCGTGGACCCCTCGTCAGCCTGGAGGCAACGGAGTCAGCGGAGCGGGCGGCGCCTCCTGAGCAAGCAACTACCAAAGCCACGGTGGTTCGATAACCCGGCTATTCGAAGGATTGTGCAGAGGCGGGCACCGCGTCCGATTGCCCGGAAACCGGGGAAGGGCCTGTTCGGGCAGCAGCCCGGCGGCGTATCCTCGGCCATATGACCAACTCAGCAGCAACAGGTACAAATCAGCCGGAAACGCCCGCTACTGAAGTCCTGGAGACCAACGAGTGTTGGGAGCTCCTCCGCAGTGTCTCGGTGGGCAGGCTCGCCGTTGTGGTGCAGGATCACCCGGACATCTTTCCCGTGAATTACAAAGTTGATCACGGGACCCTGGTGTTCCGGACCGGTGAAGGCACCAAACTTCATGCAGCTCTGGGCGATGCTCCGGTTGCCATCGAAGCCGACGGCGTCAATGCCGAAACAGGTGTGGCGTGGAGCGTGGTGGTCAAGGGCCGCGCTTCTGCCGTAAAACTGACGCAGGACGTGCTTGATACGGTCGGTCTCCTGCTGTTCCCTTGGGAGGCGGGGCAGAAGGACCAGTTCATCCGCATCACGCCTAGCGAAGTGACCGGGCGCCGCTTCAAAGTGACGCCCCCGGTGACGTGGTGGTCGCCCCTGGATGGCGCTCCCACGGCACGCGGCGAGTAGCACTTAAAGCGAAAACCCGCCCTTATCCGCCGCCAATACCGTTGAACGGCGAGGAATCGAACAAGAGCGGGCTCCGCGGCCGCTACACGAGTTCCAGCTGGTCAGCTACCACCCTTCCGGCGTGGATGACAGTGCGGTCCTTGCCGCGGTCCATCACCGTGGAGGCTACCGTTTCGCCGTCCACCAGGAGCAGCTCAGCCGGGTCACCGACCTCGACGCCGGGACGATGGGAGGTGTCCTTCAGCCTGGTTGCGCCGGGGTCAAGAATGCTCGCCCCACCGATGGTGGCGATGGCCAGGCAGTGCTCGATCAGCTGGTCCTTGCGGAAGCCGTGGGTGAAAGCGAGTTGCCAGGTCCGGTCCAGCATGTCCGTGTTGCCGTAGGGGGACCAGTAGTCGCGCTGGCCATCTTCGCCCAAGCCCAGACGAACACCGGCCTCGGTAAGGAGCGGGATGGGCAACTGGCCGGCAGCAGAAGGAGCTACCGACGCCAGGGAGACATCGAGCTCAGCGAAGGCATCAATGAGCCTGCGTGTAGTGGCCTCGTTGACGCTGCCCAGCTGGTACGCGTGGGACATGGTGACCTTGCCCTGCATGCCCAGCGCCTTGGTCCGCTCCAGCACCAGATCGGTGCTGAAGACGCCCAGCTCGCCCGGTTCGTGAAGGTGGATGTCGATGGGAACCTGATACTTCTCTGCCAGTCCAAACACGATGTCCAAGTGCTTGACGGGGTCCCGGTCCAAGGTGCAGGGATCGATGCCGCCCATCACGTTGGCGCCTGCTTTCAACGCCTCCTCCATGAGTTCCACCGTCCCTTCCTCCAACAACAGACCAGCCTGGGGGAACGCGATGATGTCAACGGATGCCTGACCAGCGAATTTCTCCTTGGCGGCAGCAACGGCGTCGAAGCGCTCCAGCTTGCAGTCCACATCAACCTGGGCGTAGGAGCGGACCCGCGTGGTGCCCCTGGCGATCATCCGTCCCAGGGTGTCATTCACGCGATCCTGCAGCGGGACCTCGGCGTTGCGCCAGTTCAGGCGGTCGTTCATCATCATGGTCCACACACCCGGACCGCCGGTGTGTTCCCGGAACGGGAGGCCGATCCGGGTGGAGTCCAAGTGAACGTGGACATCCGAGAACGATGGCAGCAGCAGGCGCCCACGTCCTTCGACAACAGTGACGCCATCCGGGACCACGCGCGCAGGGTTGTGTGGTTCGACGGCGGTGATCTTGCCGCCTGCTTCGCCAGCGACGAGCGTGACGTCACTGAGCGCTTGCCCCCAGGGGCGGACGGCGCGGATCAGGGTATTCAATGGTTGCTCCTCTGATGGCAGGTCTGTTGATCGCCGACGCCCGTGTTAACGAAACGCGGGTGCTGTGAAATTCTTGTATACCAAAGTAGCGTAGGGGGAGCGTCACTCAAAGGACTGGCGACTGCATGAAGGGAAGTTTGACAGTGGCTGAGGCGATGCCGGAGAACGGGAATGGCCGCGATGAAGGGGCCCGCGCGGAGAACGTCTACCAACTGGTGTTGGAAGGCATCGTCGCGGGAACGTACGCGCAGGGTGTGCGGTTGCGCGAGCGTGAACTTTCGGAGCTTTACAACGTCTCCCGCATTCCCGTGCGCGAAGCTATCCAGCGCCTGGAACAGGACGGCTTTGTGGCAACTTTCCCCCGCCGCGGTGCCGTGGTGCGCCAACTGACCCTCACGGATGTCAACGAGCTTTTCGACATTCGGCTCTGCTTGGAGACGTTTGCCGCGCGCATGGCTGCCACGCGTGTGGCCGAAGGCAGCGACGGCGGTCGGCTGGTGGAACTCATGGAGGCCTCCAAGGCAGCCATCGACGACGAACGGACCGACGACGTCGCCTTGATCAGCGCCGAGCTCCACGCCGAAATAGTGCGCCTGTCCGGTAACAGGCTGCTCATTGAATCCGTGAAACCCCTGTTCGGGCGCATGCGCTGGATCTTCGGGCTGGCCCACAACCGCAGCAATGAGCTCCAGCGCGACGAACACACCGAACTGTGCAACGCCATCCTGAAGGGTAAGCCGGATCTGGCCTACTCCCTGGCGTATTCGCACATCGAGTTGGGCCGCGAACCCGTCCTGGCCGGGCTGGCCGAGACACTGGAACCGTGAGTTTTTGTACAGCTAACGCCCTTTAGAAGCCCTCTTAGGGGCATTAGCTGTACAAAAACTCGTTAGTCGTCTGCGTCCGGGTACTCGTCCTCGTCGTCGTACCGGCCGGACTCCTCAACCTCAACTTCAAGGATCTTGAGAAGCTCCGTGTCCGGGTTCAGCATGATGGCTGCCTCGTCGCGGCGGTGCTGCAGCACGGTGTCCAGGTAGGACTGAACGGTTTCGGCCAGGGGCACGTACCTGTCCTGCTTCTGGCTCATGTACCAGCGGTGCTCCAACACCTCATGAACCACTTCCGCGGGCTCCAGCTTTCCGGCCAAATGACGCGGAATGGAACGCACAATGGGCTCGAAGATCTGGCTGACCCAAATGTGGGCGCTGATTTCCTCGTCCAGGTCCGGGTTGTTGTCCGCGCGGAACTGGTCCATGTCGTTGAGGAGCCTGCGGGCTTGGTTCTCTTGGGCGTCCAGGCCCGTAAGGCGCAGCAAACGACGCTGGTGGTGACCGGCGTCCACCACTTTGGGCTGGAGCTGGATGGTGGATCCGTCCGCCGTGGTCTTGATGGCGTACTCCTCCACATCAAAGCCCAGCTCGTTGAGGCGCCGGATGCGGGCGGCCACGCGCCACCTCTCGCCGAGCTCGAAGGATTCCTTCTCCGTCAGCTCAGTCCAGAGCCGGCGGTAGCTGTCCATGATCAGCTCACTGGTGGCTACGGGATCCACCTTTTCCTCGATGAGTCCGCCGTCCAGCAAATCCATCAGTTCACCGGCGATGTTCACGCGGGCGATTTCGAGGTCGTATTCACGCTGACCCATGGAGAGGTCCGGGTAGAGCTCGCCTGTTTCGGCGTCCACCAGGTAAGCGGCGAAGGCGCCGGCATCACGGCGGAACAAGGTGTTGGACAGTGAAACGTCACCCCAGTAGAAGCCCACAAGGTGCAGGCGCACCAGCAGCAGCGCCTGGGCATCAATGAGGCGCGTCAAGGTGTCTTTGCGGAGCATCTGGGAAAACAGCGCACGGTACGGCATGGAGAATTTCAGGTGCCGCGTGACCAGGACCGGGTTCAGCGGCCTGCCGTCCGCGGTGGTCCTGCCCGTGATGACAGCCACCGGCTCCACGCAGGGAACGTCCAGCCGGGCCAGCTTCCGCAGCATGTGGTACTCGTGGCGGGCAACGTGCTCCGAGGTTTCCTTGATGGCGATGACCGAGCCACCCAAATGGGCGAAACGCACGATGTGCCGGGAGATACCGCGGGGCAGTGCCGCCAGGTTCTCGGCAGGCCAGTCCTCCAGCGCGATGTGCCATGGGAGATCCAGCAGTTCAGGATCGGCAGCAGCCGCGGTGATGTTCAGGGACCCGATGACGCTGGCGGGAGGTGCAGTGTCCTGCGCGCTGGCGGCTTCCTTCCGGGGGAGCTTGCCGATCTGCCCGTAGTCGGTGGGTTCGTCGTGCCACTGGGCTTCGTTTTGCTCGCTCATGCCTCAATTGTTCCGTACTTGGGAGGGGAAGATGTTTCTGCCTCGGGAAACGGCCACTGGGACACGGCGGACCACTCGACGTCGGGCGCTTCCTGGAAGGCGACACCTTGCTTGGCGAGCCGCTCGCCCAAGGCGCCCAGCCGACGTCGGAAGTCACCGGGGTTGCGAACCTCCTGACCGGACCACGCGACTTCCGCCAAAGAGACAGCCCTCGGGTAGAGGAGCCATTGGGCCTGCTGGTTGTCCCGGACTGTCTCGGACCACAATGCGCCCTCGACACCCAGAATGTGGTGGTCCTTCAGACCGCCCTGCGCTGGATCCCAGTTGTAGTAGTCGGCCCAGTCGAACGGCCCGCCTTCCACCCATTCAAGCCCGATGGGGCTGTCCGGTGCATATTTCTGGTCCAGGTAGGTCTTGTCTGCAGGGGACATGAGCACTTTGGCCCCATGGCGTTCCGCCTGCCGTGCCACGGCCTCGAAATCGCCGTGCCAGTACTGGATCACAGCGCCCTCGGGAAGCTCGACGGCTGCGAATTCGTTCCATCCCACCACGGTCTTGCCGGTTTCTGCGCCGATCCGAACGAACTGTTGGACCATGGAGACGTAGTGGTCGTGCTCGGTGACCTTCGCTTCGTCGCCACCGACGTGGAGGTAAGGGCCTACCGTGATGGCGGCGAGTTGCCCGAGGACCTCCCGGGCAAATTCGTAGGTTGCGGACAAGTTTTCGGTGAGCGTTGACCAGCCTACCTCCGCCGTGGTGCTCATCGGCTTGGCTTTGCCGTCAGGGTTCAGCTGCGGGATCGCGGCGAGGGCAGCGTTGACGTGGCCCGGGAGGTCGATCTCCGGCACCACCAGGACGTTCTTGCCGGCGGCATAGGCCTGGATGTCCAGGAAGTCCTGCTGTGTGTAGAAGCCTTCGTGGCCCCGCACGGGGATGGCTGTTGACACCTCTACAGCGCCTTGGCCACCCACGCCGGTGAGATTCGCGTAGGGCAGCGCGGAAGGGTTCTCCGCGGGCTCGTGGATTTCAATGCGCCAGGCTTGGTCGTCGGTGAGATGCAGGTGGAGGGCGTTTAGCTTGAACTGAGTCATGACGTCGATCTGCTCTTTCACCTGGTCCACGGTGAAGAAGCTGCGCGCAACATCCAGCATCAGCCCGCGGTACGCGAACCGCGGTGCGTCTGCGATCTCGACGGCGGGAATCACCCAGGCGCCGTCTGCGCCGGAGCCTGCACTGTGGCTCCGGCTCCCGGACTCGATGGCCGCGGGGAAGAGTTGCCGCAGTGTTTGGACGCCGTAGAAGAGTCCGGCAGGAGTGGAAGCGGTTACCCCGACACCGGATTCGGCGACAATAAGCACATATGCCTCGGGGCCGCCGTCGAACGCTTCTGCCAACTCGAGCGAGATGTCGCCGGGGCGGGCGTCCTCAACAATAGGCAACGCGAAACCTGTGGCGCCGCGCAGCAGTGAAGCCAGCTGTTCGGCAACCGGCACAGTTGAGTCGATCGCGCTGATCCGTGCCGTGGAGGCAAGCGTGAAGGCCGGGTCATCCAGGAGTGCGACGTGGGAGGGGCGGGGAATCAGGGTGTCCGTCGTGTTCATGCCATTCTTTCGCAGGAGTTAGGTTAACGCGAGAGCGGCCCGACCTGGAGGGGTCGGGCCGCTATCAAAATGCGGATGTACTAGCCGGCGGGATTAGTCGCCCAAGCGGAGGCCGGTCTTCGTGTCGAACAGGTGCACGTGGCCGGACTGCGGACGAACGAAGATGGACTCACCCTTCATCGGGGGGCGGCGGCCATCGACGCGGGCGACGATGTCGTGGCTCTTGCCATCAAGGATGGTGTGGCCGTAGACGTAGGCGTCGGCGCCGAGTTCTTCAACAACGTCAACCTCAACCTGGAGGCCTTCGCCGTTGCCGACCGTTTCGAGGTCTTCAGGACGCGAGCCAACGGTAACCGTCTGGCCGTGTGCTTCCTGGAGGACGTCGCGGGGCACGGGGTAGACCGTTCCACCGAACTGAACGCCGCCGTCAACAACCGGCAGTTCCAGCAGGTTCATGGCCGGGGAGCCGATGAAGCCTGCAACGAAGACGTTCTGCGGGCGGTCGTAGAGGTTGCGCGGGGTGTCAACCTGCTGCAGCAGGCCGTCCTTCAGCACAGCAACGCGGTCACCCATGGTCATGGCCTCTACCTGGTCGTGCGTCACGTAAACGGTGGTGACGCCCAGGCGGCGGGTCAGGGATGCGATCTGCGTACGGGTCTGGACACGGAGCTTGGCGTCAAGGTTGGACAGCGGCTCATCCATGAGGAAGACCTGGGGGTTACGGACGATTGCACGGCCCATGGCAACACGCTGACGCTGACCACCGGAGAGTGCCTTCGGCTTGCGGTCCAGGTACTGCTCAAGGTCAAGGAGCTTGGCGGCTTCGCGGACACGCTCGGCGCGCTCTTCCTTGGAAACGCCGGCAATCTTCAGTGCGAAGCCCATGTTGTCCGCAACGGTCATGTGCGGGTACAGGGCGTAGTTCTGGAAGACCATCGCGATGTCGCGGTCCTTCGGCGGGACGTCCGTGACGTCGCGATCACCGATCAGGATACGGCCGGCGTTGACATCCTCAAGGCCTGCGAGCATTCGCAGGGAGGTGGACTTACCGCAACCGGAGGGTCCAACGAGGACCAGGAATTCGCCATCGGCGATGTCGATGTTGAGTTTATCGACGGCGGGCTTATCTGTGCCCGGGTACAGACGCGTAGCGTTATCAAAAGTAACTGTAGCCACAGTTATCAATCCCTTCACCGGCAGGTACGTGCCGGACGATCCGTTGTGAATGGTTCTTTTTCTTCAGTTGAACTCCCCGGCCAATGGCCGGGGAGGATCGTGTGACGCCGCACGGTACTGTGCGTCACATCACACCCAAGAGTATGTCAGACTTTTTGACTAACCACCTAAATGTTACGAACGTCACAAGTTGTGCTCGTCACTTCCTCAGGCCCCCGCTGTGACCTGCCGCCGCTCGCGAAGCAAGGCCTCAAGCAGCTCCGCCACGTGCACAGGGGCTTCCACCCGATACTGGGCTTGGGTGAAGTCCAGGCCTACCTTGATGCCTACGTCGTCGCCCATCAGCCGGCCCAGTGCATCCTCATCAGTGACGTCGTCGCCGGCAAATAGGATTGCCGTCGCGCCGGTGGCCTGACGGAGGAACTCCACAGCCTCGCCCTTGGACGCATGGACTACGGAGGTCTCCAGCACGCGCTTGCCGGTTTTTAGGTAGACACCCGGGTGCTCCCGGAGGACCCGCATCGCGGCCTCTACGGCGTCTTCGGCAACGTCGTCGTCGGCCATCCTGGTGTGAAGGACGACGCCGGCGGGCTTGTCCTCGAGCAACGTCCCCGGGGCGATGTTCACGATTTCGGCAAGAACCTCACGCACCGCGGCCAGTTTTGTGCGCTGTTCCTCGTCCAGTTCCAAGCCCAAAGAGCCCTCGCCCAGCCAGACCTCAGCGCCGTGGCTGCCGATCAGCAACGTACCGGCGGGAGGCGAGGCGACCAGCCGCAGACTGTCCAGTGCGCGGCCTGAGATGAGTGCCGTCGTCGTGCGCGGTAGTTGTGCCAGGGCCTCCAAGGCCGCGGCGGACCGGGGCAGCGGGCGTGCGTCCTCCGCACGGTCAACCAGCGGGGAGAGGGTGCCGTCGAAATCGAGGGCAACCAACAGGTGCTCGGTGCCGGAAATGCGCCGGACGGCTTCCAGCAGCTCAGGTGACAGTGAAAGGCTCTCAGCTGTCATCACGGACCACCTTCTCCTCCAAGGCGGCCAGGAACTCAGCTGACCAGTGATCGACGTCGTGATCCAGAATCTGCTTGCGCATCAGCTTCATGCGGCGGCGGGCTTCCTTGGGATCCAGGGTGATGGCCTTCAGGACTGTCGATTTGAGGCCATCGATGTCGTGGGGGTTGATCAGGAATGCCTGCTTGAGCTGATCGGCAGCACCGGCGAACTCACTGAGGACCAGTGCACCGTCGTCGTTTTGACGGGCGGTCACGTATTCCTTGGCAACAAGGTTCATGCCATCGCGCAGCGCGGTGACCAGCATGACGTCCGCCGCGAGGTACAACGCGACCATCTCCTCCACCGGGTAGCTGTGGTGCAAGTAGCGCACCGCGGTGTTCTGGATGGTGTCGTAGGTGCCGTTGATGTGGCCCACGGTGCCTTCGATTTCCTCGCGCAGCAGCCGGTACTGCTCCACCCGTTCGCGGCTGGGACTTGCCACCTGGATGAGCGTGGCATCCTCCACCTTGATGTGCCCATCCGCCAGGAGTTCTTCGAAAGCCTTGAGGCGGTGCCGGATGCCTTTGGTGTAGTCCAGCCGGTCCACGCCCAGGAGGATGGTTTTGGGGTTACCCAGGTCCTTGCGGATCTGCCGGGCGCGTTCAATGATGTCCGGCCGGTCTGCGAGCTCGCGGATCTGGGCGACATCGATGGAAATCGGGAAGGCCTGGGCCCGCGCGATGTGGGTGACCTGGCCGTCGGCGCCCTTGACGTGGACCTGCTGCTGCTTGACGCTTGCGCCCAGGAACCTGCGGGCCGATCTCATGAAGTTGCCGGCATCGCTGGGGCGCTGGAAGCCCAGAAGGTCTGCCCCGAGCAAACCGTCAATGATTTCGCGACGCCACGGGAGCTGCGCAAAGATCTCCGGGGGAGGGAACGGGATGTGGTTGAAGAAGCCGATCTTCAGGTCCGGGCGGGATTCGCGCAGCAGCCTCGGAACGAGCTGCAGCTGGTAGTCCTGGACCCACACCGTGGCGCCTTCGGAAGCGTGCCGGGTAACGGCGTCGGCAAACTTCCTGTTGACCTTCCGATAGGAATCCCACCAGGTCCTGTGGAATTCCGGCGGCGCAATGACGTCGTGGTACAGCGGCCAAATGGTCGCATTGGAGAAGCCCTCGTAGAACAGCTCAACGTCGTCGGTGCTGAGCTGGACCGGAAGCAGGTCCATGCCTTCGTGGCTGAACGGCCGCACAGTTTCGTCAGGGGCGCCATGCCAACCCACCCACGCGCCGTCGCTCTTGGTCATCATGGGCGCCAGGGCCGTGACCAGGCCGCCGGGTGAGCGGCGCCAGCCACTTTCCTCGTTGTCATCGCTGATGCGATCCACCGGCAACCTGTTGGAGACCACCATGAAGTCGAACTTGGTTGCCGTGGGCTTCTTCGTAGGAGAAGCCCGGGTGCCTTGTTCGGCCTCGACTTTTTCGCTTGCCAAATCCTGCATCAATGCTCCCTAAGGTTGCTGTGATTCACCTCCCAGCCTACTAGCGGAATCATCCCGGGCAGTTGATCGTTCAACAACAGGGTCAATGGGCGTGGGTAAACCTTCAAGTTTGCTCCCGTAAACTGGCCCCGTTGCCCCAAGCTATGCACGTTGACGTCGAATACCCCGAGGAACTGATGAGCCCCGCAAACGAATCACGCCTGTCCAAGGCCGAAAGAACCGCCCAGGCGCGGGAGAAAGCGCGCGCAATCCGCGAAGAACAGCTGAAGAAGGAGAAGCGCAACAAGCTTCTTGTCGGCTGGGGAATCGTGGCGGCCGTGGTGGTCATCATCGTCGTCATTGCCTTCGCGTTCATTGGAGCCCAGAACAACAATGCGCCTGTGGCCGATCAGGGTCCCACCCCGGCGAACGGCAACGTTCACGGCGGCATCACTTTGCTGGCCAACACTGAAGTGGTGAAATCGGAACCTGCCACAGTCAACGTCGCTGATGTCCCGGCTCCCCTGGAAACCAAGCCGGCTACGGTAACCGTTCCGGGCGGCGAGGCCGAGGCCGGCAAGCCCGTCAAGGTCATTGCCTACATCGACTTCATCTGCCCCGTTTGCAAGCAGTTCGAGACCGCTTACGGCGAATCTCTCACCAACCTGCGCAACGAAGGCAAGATCTCCCTCGAGTACCGTGCCCTCGGCTTCCTGGACCGCCAGTCCACCACCAACTACTCCTCACGGGCAGCCAACGCTGCTGCCTGCGTAGTGAACTCCTCGCCCGAGAAGTACGCGGAATTCTTCAACCTGCTCTTCGAACGCCAGCCGGCTGAAGGTGGAGCGGGCATCTCCGACAACGACCTGAAAAAAATGGCCACCGAAATCGGTGCGGCCAACATCGACTCCTGCATCGACAGCAAGCAGTTCCGTCCGTGGGTGAAGGTTGCCACCCAGGAAGCTGCGGCGATCGGCGTCACCGGTACTCCCACCGTATTCATCGACGGCAAGCAGTGGGACGGCAGGTCCGACCTGAACGCTGAGATCCAGACGGCAATCACCGCCAAGGGCTAACCCTCGCGGAATGCACGACGGCGGGCGGTCACCCTTTGCGGGTGGCCGGCCGCTGCTGCTTGGCAGCGAATTTCCTT
>NZ_JAMOIT010000035.1:0-26389 GCF_023656375.1 Paenarthrobacter sp. TYUT067 | reverse complement strand
CGGTGCCGATGAAGCCAGTTCCCCAACGTGCTCTCCTTCACCCCGAGCTCGTCAGCGACTTGCTTCACTGAACGATCCGAGGACAACACCAGCTGCACAGCTTCCTCACGGAAAGCCGCATCATATTCTCTTCTAGGACCAGTCATTCTGAAGTCGATCTCCCATCAACCTGTCTCAGAAAACCATACGGCCGCAGTGATAGAGCGTTTGGTTCCAGGCATGTGGGATGTGAGCGAGCGTCGGATGATGAAAATGCTCCCCCACCCATGACAGCGGGAGAGGGAGCATTTCGTCAGTATCGAAAGAAGCAGGCGTTACTTGCGGAAGACCTGCACCACCGAGGGGCGAGGGGCGCGCACTGCACCGGCGGGAGGTGTGGCTCCGGCCGGAACGTAGTCCGGGAAGAAGGAGTTCTGGGCAGCGAACGAGCCATCCTCGCCAGGGTGCTGGACAGCGACGAAGACGGTGCGTTCTTCATCGTGAATGATGGGTCCGCATGTTTCGGCGTCGCGCGGGACAGCGAGGAACTGCTCCACCTTGCCGCGCTCAGGTCCTTCGAGTGTGACCTTAAAGAGCCCGTCCGCGTAGCCGATGGTGCCGGGGGCGCCGTCGGTGGAGATCCAGAGGTTGCCCACGGAATCGAAGGCCACATTGTCCGGGCAGGAGACGGGCGAAACCTTATCGGCCGGGAATCCGGAGAAGTACGTGGAGGTGTTCTTGGCGGGGTCTCCGGCAACCAACAGGAGGTTCCAGTTGAACGTGGTGCCTGTTTGCTCGCGTCCTTCGGTGATCTCCACGACGTGGCCGTCACGGTTCAGGGTGCGCGGGTTGACCTCGGTGGCGCCTTCCTTGCCCGGCTTGCCACGGTCCGTGTTGTTGGTGCAAGCCACGTAGACCTTGCCCGTACGGGGGTTGGGCTCCACGTCTTCGCAACGGTCCATCTTGGTGGGGCCAACCTTATCGGCAGCGAGGCGGGTGTAGACGAGAACTTCGGGGACGGTCATGCCCGGCACAGCGGAGGTGCCGTTGACCACCAGCGGAAGCCATTCACCAGTGCCATCGAACGCACCGTCGGCAGGGAGTTTGCCCGTGCCGTCAATGTCGGCAGGAGAGTCACCTGTGAAACGAGCTACGTAGAGGTCGCCCTCGGAAAGCAGGCTCATGTTGTTCTTGCGGGCTTCCTTGGAGTCACCAGCCTGGTACTTCCCCTTTGAGACGAACTTGTAAAGGTAGTCAAAGCGCTCGTCGTCGCCCATGTACGCCACTACGTGACCGGAAGGAGCGACGATGACGTTGGCGCCCTCGTGCTTGAAGCGGCCCATGGCGGAGTGCTTCTTGGGGGTAGAGGTGGGATCGAACGGGTCCACTTCCACGATCCAGCCGAAGCGATTGGTCTCGTTGGCGTAGCCGGAGTTGCGGGTGTCGAAACGAGGCTCGTCGAGCTCCCACTGGCGTGTGGTTGCCTTAGCGGAAATCCCATAGCGCTTGTCGCCGTCGCTGGTGCCCGGGGCTGCGAAGTATCCGTTGAAGTTCTCCTCACCGGAGAGGATGGTTCCCCACGGGGTGGTCCCACCGGCACAGTTGCCCAGCGTGCCCTTGATCCAGCGGCCGGCGGGGTCATCAATGGTCTTGACTAGGTTGGTGCCAGCCGCGGGTCCGGTCAGCTCGTAGACGGTGTCTGTGAGGAAGCGCCGGTTCAACGGTGCGCCCTGGACGTAGCTCCACGGCTTGTTTTTGTTCTTGCGCTCGAGCTCCACCACGGCCAGTCCGTGCCCTGCGCGACCGATTGCCCGTGCTTCGGCGGGGTCGAAGCCTACGGGCAGCATGATGTTCTCGTTGGTGTACTCGTGGTTGCTGAACAGCACGGCCCGGCGGTCTTTGGATCCGGGGATCGGCAGGATGTCCGTGTAGTCGTTGTTGTAGCCGAACTGGCGGGCCTGTGCTGCCGCGGTCTGCGCGTTGAGGTCGAAGGCCGGCGAGTCGGCGAAGAGGGGATCGCCCCAGCGGATGATCGGTTTCCAGTCAAAGCCCTCGGGGACAGTGAAGGCATCCACTGCTGCGTCTACGGGCTTGATGGCGGTGAACTTCAGCTTGGACTTGTCGAAGCCCTTCTTTGCGGCATCGGAGAGCCCTTGACCGGAGTCGGCCACAGCGGTGTCACCACCGGTTACGGCACCACCGAGCACGATTGCAAGCGCTCCGGCGGCCCCGAGCCCCAGCGCAGCGCGGCGGGACATAGCGGTTGAGGCGATGTCGCGGAAGTATCCATTGGCGCTGGTGTTGCAAACCTTGCCTGAGCAGGCGTTGTCGCATTTCAAGGCACACGTGACGGGGCTCCGCTTGCCTTTTGTGTGGCCGAGCATGGGGAGCAGCGGAAACGTGCGTCCGGTGGTTTCAGACATGGGGGTATAGACCTTCCAGAGGATGTACGAGGTTCCCGCTGAGCCTTTCAGCGGAATCCAAAGCTGAGAGGTCCCTCTGGTTAAGACCCGGTGAACAAACCGTGCTGGTTTCGCGCCAACGTTGAGTGCACGCGGCGGAGCCGGTCCAGCCACCAGTCCCTGCGCTCCCCCGGTGCCGCGTACTGCTCAAGCAGCCCAGCATCGGCCAGGGTCTCACGTAACTGGATTGCGCCGTCGTCGGCCACCAGCGGGTCCAGCGTGATGTCCGAAGCGAACAGCGAAACGGTGCCAAGGCCGCAGGCATAGGGAAGGGACGGGAGCGCGGCTGCGAGCGCTAGGCCGGCACGTATTCCCACCGAGGTGTCAAGTGCCGAGCTTACGACGGCGGGCAGTCCCGCCTGCTCCACGATGTGCAATGCGCGTGCGACTCCCCCAAGTGGCGCGACCTTGACCACGATCAGGTCAGCAGCACCGGCCCGGGCAACACGAAGGGGGTCTTCTTCCTTCCGGACGCTCTCGTCCGCGGCGATGAGGACCGGCGTACCGGCTGCAGTCAGCCGACGCCGGACCTCCGCCAGGCCGCCAATGGTGGGGACGGGTTGTTCAGCATATTCGAGGCCTACTGCGGATAGTTTGCCAAGGGCTTCCACGGCCTGATCTGTGTCCCATCCCCCGTTGGCATCCACCCGGATGGCAGCATCAGGAAGGGCCTCACGGACTGCGTGTACCCGCGCGACGTCGTCTGCCAGTTCCTGGCCCCGCTCCGCAACTTTGATCTTGACAGCGTCAACCCTGCCGAAGCGCGCAAGCACCTCAGGCACACGTTCGGCCGCGACGGCGGGAACTGTAGCATTGACCGGGATCCTGTCCCGCAAAGGCGGGGGAAAACCCAGCCAGCCCGCTTCCAAAGCTGCGGCCAGCCAGCGGGAGGATTCGTCGTCGTCGTATTCGGGGAAGGGGCAGAACTCACCCCATCCAAGAGGTCCTCGCAGGAGGAGGGTCTCGCGCTCCATGATGCCGCGGAATTTCACGCGCATGGGTAGCGAGACTACGTGGGCGGAATCGAGGAGTTCTTCGAGCGAGGGAAATGCAGGCATATTGCCACTGTACCGGCGGCTTCCCACCCAAGAGGCAGGCCAATTCGGCTATGTGGAAAAGCTACTGGTCCCAGTATTTCTGCACGCCCGCCAAGGCTTCAGCCAACTGCTCACCGGACAGGACGAGCGAGCTTTCCGGTATCCCCAACGCTTCCCATCGCAGTACGAGCGTGATGTCCTCCTCCATTGGCAACGGCCATAACCAGTACCTGCCGGTGAATTGAACGAACTCGGAGTTGTTGCTTCCTCCGCCGCCTCCCAAGGTTGTCAGCACAGGGCCAGTGACGGCTGCATCTTCGAAGGCCGCCGGTCCGTGGATGGCCGCAACAGCCTTGCGTCCGTCCGCAACAGCTACACCCAGTTCCAGTCCCGTCCGGGTGTCCAGGCTTGACCGCGGGCGGTTGTAGCTCTCCTCCACCATCTCCCGCCACTCCTGGTCCGATTCGGTGCCCCGCCGCACCGACCAGACCAGGTCAAACAGGCAACCTGTGGAGTACACCTCCACAAGTTTCAGGACCACCACGGTGCGGCTGTCCTTGTGAACAAACCCGCCGACGCGCGCAATACCGGGCAGCTCGTCCGACGGCGGGCCGAGCCACCCCGGCTGGGCAGGCTGCGGTTCCCGCGGCCGGGCGGGCTGCTCGGGGAGGTCATCGAAGAAGCTCATGATCCATCCTTACACCGCTGCAACGGGACCGGGAGAGGTGCGTGGCAACCGAGAGGCAGCAATCGCGATATTCTCGGAATACGACTCAAAGTGGGGGAGATATGACTCAATCAACGCCCGGTTCCGCGACGCCTCCCGGCTGGTACCCGGACCCTTCAGACCCGCGGCTCGTCCGGTGGTGGGACGGACGCGCGTGGACAGCCAACCAGGCGCCGGCTCAGTTCCAGGCGCCAGGACAGTTCCAGGTTCCCGTCCAGCAGCCACGTCCGCAGCTCAGCCCGGAGACTCCGGTGTACAACCCGTTTATCTGGGCGATCACCTTGTTGCCGCTGCTGTCCATCCTGCTTCTACTCACGTGGCAGCCGGAGTTCAGGATGATCACCACCCGGCAGGGGGTCACCACCATGGATCCTTTCTCCATGTACACCCCTGGCTATTTCTTGCTGATGGGCGCTAGTTTCCTGTCCTACGGGCTTTCGGTGTTTTTCGCTTTCCTGGACCGTCAGCGCCTCCTCAAGTCCGGCGTCGTCCGTCCTTTTCACTGGGCGTGGGCGTTCCTTAGCGCGCTGGTGTACGTGATCGGCCGCTCTGTGATCGTTAGGAAAGTGGCGCCTAATCGTGGGCTGTGGCCTGTCTGGGCAACAATCGCCGTGTTTGTTATCAGCATGGTGATCACCGGCATCTGGATGTCCAATTTCATGCAGTCCGTGTATTCCCAGCTGGGGTATTCGGTCCAGACGTGACAGTTCCCGGGTGGTATGCAGATGCTCGGGACCACAGCCTCCGATGGTGGAACGGTACTGAGTGGGTAGACCACGTGGTACCTGCAGGGGTCCCACGTCCAGCGATTCAGCGCCCGATGCTCCGCCAAGGCCAGAGCGTTGTGAATCCGTACATCTGGCTTATTGCCGTCCTGCCTTTCCTTCCGGGCCTACTCATGTTGACGTGGCATATCGAGATCCGTACCTACACCCGGAACGGCGCCCTCACCCTGGACCCCGCCACGATCATCAGCACTGGCTACTTCCTGATCTGGGGCGGATTGGTCTTAACCTATTGCTCCACAGTGGTGCTGGCCCTGCTTGATACCCGACGCTTGCTGAAAACGGGCGTCACGCGACCATTCCACTGGGCATGGTCCTTTCTGGGAGGGATTCCCTATGTCATTGGACGGTCGGTGGTAATCCACAAGGTGGCTCCACGGCGGGGCTTGTGGCCACTGGTGGTCATCCTCGCGGCGTGGGGACTTTATTTCGTGGCGGGGACTATCAAGGCCTTGGACTTCATGGAGGCCGCGTTGCGTGAATTGGGTTACCCAGCCTGACCCCACCGGATCCTCACACGCGTTAGGTAGACTGCTGACAATAAAGGACGGAAGGACTTCCATGAACCGCAAGGCCACTGCACTGGACGTCGCCAAGAGGGCGGGTGTGTCCAGGAGCGCGGTCTCGCTGGTTCTAAATGGGCGTGGCGACGGTAACGTGGCCAAGGAGAGCCAGGACCGGATCCGGCAGGCCGCCCTTGAATTGAACTACTCCCCCAACGCTATTGCCCTGAGCCTGCGGAACCAGCGCTCTCGTGTGATCGGCATCCTGTCCGACGAAGTAGTGGTCAGCCCCTTTGACGGCAACATCATCGGTGGCGCCGACGACGTCGCCCGCAGCCGCGGCTTTGTGACCGTAGTGATGGACACCGAAAGTGATACCGCCAGGGATGCGAGCGCCATTGAAACGCTCCTGGATCGGCAGGTTGATGGGCTCATGTACGTGACAGTTGGCTTGAAACCCATTGAGATTCCGCACGGCATGCTCCGCGTCCCCTCGGTCCTTGCCAACTGCTATGACAACCACCCTCAACAGCAGCTGCATCACGTCATTCCTGACGAGGTATCCGGTGGCAGGATGGCCACGGAGCACTTGTTGGAACTTGGCCACCGGGACATTGCGCTGCTTGCCGGGTTGGAGGACTCGCCCGCGGCCCCGTTGCGTGTTCAGGGCTACCGGGATGCACACGCAGCGGCCGATATCCCGGTCCATGCAGACCGGATCTTCATGGCCGGCTGGGATATCGACGCCGGTTTCCGCGGCGCCATGAAACTGCTCGACGGCGTGTCCCCGGCTGATCGGCCCACGGCCATCATGTGCGCGAACGATCGCCTGGCGGTGGGTGTGACCCTTGCTGCCGCGCGTTTGGGACTCAGTGTTCCCGGGGACCTGTCCATCATGGGCTACGACGACGAAACCCGGATCGCCGACACCATGGTGCCTTCACTCACCACCATGGCGTTGCCCCTGCGGGAGATCGGCCGTGCCGCCATGACCACGCTGCTGGACGCGATCGAGGGCACGGGCGAAAGCGCGGGCGTAGGCGCGGGCACCCCCACAGCAGGAAAGGGAACCACGGTCGAAACGATGGTTCCCTGCCGCTTAGTGGTGCGCGAGTCCACAGGCCCCGCCCCCACCCGCTAACACCGCCCGTTGCGAGGCCCGCTCTGCACCCCTCGACACACCCAAAGCCTGCAAAGCAGGCCTCACAACACGCAGCCCCCTCGTTGCGAGGCCCGCTCTACACCCTTCGACTCACCCATAGCCTGCAAAGCAGGCCTCACAACGGACGTACGACGCCGGCCTGCCGCCTACTCGGGCAGCGTCAACACCCAGACGTCGGCAGTCGCGCCATCGGGCAAGGTGAGCTGCCATTCCTCCCCCGGAGCCGGGTAAGCCCGGACGGTGGTGGCCACGGAACCGGTGCGGTAAACCTCCACGAGTGACGCATCGATGAAGATGCGCAACTCCTCGTCCAGAGTCAGGGAGCCTGAGTAAACCACTTGAGCGGCGGCCCCGGACCCAAGCACCAGTTCCACGGAACCGGCACCTGCAGCACCGCGCACCAGCACTTCGGCGAATTCGGGAACCGCAACGGGACCGGCAGCACCTGTAACCACAGCAGTACCCCGATACGCCTCAACCTCGGGCGCAGGAGAAACAGCGAGCGCCCCGCCAACCACGGACAAAACCCGGGGGTGCGTCAACACACCCGACCACCCGGCGTCGTCGACTTCTTTTTGCGTGCGGCCCCGGCGACCATCACGTCCTGGCCCCTCGTTGGCCCACCCCCACAGCAGTGCCGCGGGTGAGGACCCATGGGCGAGCTGCACAATCTGAGGAGCGTAGAAGTCGCGGCCGAAATCGGACTTCCCCCCGGAGGAAGGCGCAAACACCGGCAGCCCGGTCTGGGGGTCCAAGGACAGGGACCCGATCAGGTGCCCTACCCCGTTGGCGTGCTCGTGGTCGTCGCCGGAGAGCCACAGGGAGAACATCATGACCCAGCTGGACCCACCGGAAGAAGAAGGCACTTCCACCAGCTGCGGGCATTCCCAGATCTCGGCGGGCGTATGGGCAGCGGCCACGGGGTGGTCGCTGGTGAGCCAGATGCCCTGGTACTCCCACGCGTCCATGTCAGACACCGTGTACAAAAGCAAAGCGGCGCGGCCGTCGGACAGACCTGCCCCTTGCATGGCGTAACGCGCACCGCCAAACCAAAAAATAAAAGGGTCCCGCACTGCGGTGACCAGCGGATCCGAGGGCATTGACGCCGCAACGTGCCCGTCCTGTTCCCAGGAAACAAGGTCGGCGGAGCCGCGGGCAATGACCACCTGGGAATGACCCCCGTGGTCCTTGATACCGGAATAACAAGCGGTTGGCACGCCGTCGTCGTCGGTCACCACACCGGTCCAGCATCCAGCGGAGTCAGGGCCGCCCGCCTGCGGCGAAAGCGCTACGGGGTGCTCTTCCCAGCGCACTAAATCAGTGGAGCTCACATGCCCCCAGTTGATCTGGGAGTGCCGCGCGGACAGCGGGTTGTACTGGAAGAACACGTGGTAGCGGCCGTTGATGTAGCTGATGCCGTTGGGATCGTTGATCCATCCCTGCGCGGGCCGCGGGTGGAAGCGCGGGAAGGCGGGATCCGGGTGCGTCGCCGCCATGGAAAGTGAGGAAGAGAGTGCAAGGTCCGTCAACGGAGCCCCTTTCAAAATGATGAAGAAGAAACTATTTGCCTGTGCCTGCGGTGAGTCCGTCCTGCAGTGCACGCTGGCCGAACATGAACACCACCAGCGCGGGAATCATGGAGAGGACAACGCCGGCCAGGACCACGGAGATGCTTCCGGTGCCGAGGTTGCCTTGGAGCGAGACCAAGCCCAGGGGCAGGGTGAAGTTCTGCTCGGAGATGGTCATAATCAGTGGCCTGAAGAACTCGTTCCAGTGGAAGTTGAACGCCAGGATGCCCACAATGGCCAGGCCAGGCATGGCCAGCGGTGCATACACCGAGCGGAACGTCCGCCACGGCGAGGCACCGTCGATCGCGGCCGCTTCAGCGAGCTCACCCGGCAACCCCATGAAGTACTGGCGCATCAGGAAGGTGCCGAACGCCGTCGGGATGGCCGGAATGATCAGCGCGAGCAGTGTGTCGGAGAGTCCGACGCCGCGGATCAGCATGAAGACGGGCACAATGGTGACCTGCGCAGGCACCATCATGGTGGCCAGCACGATCGAGAACAGCGCGCCGCGCCCCCGGAACTTCAAGTGCGCAAACGCGTAGCCTGCCAGCGCTGCGGTGATCATCTGCCCCACCGCGATCAAACCGGTCACCAGGGCACTGTTAATGACCAGAGCCACGATGTTGAGCTGCTTGAACACTTGCTCATAAGAGGTCAGGTCCGGGTTCAGCGGAAGGAACGCGGGCGGCAGCTGGAAGGATTCCGACGGCGGTCGCAGCGAAGTGGACAACGTCCACATCACCGGGCCCAGGACAAAGACGGATGCGATCAGCAAGACAACCACGCGGATGGCTACGGACCAGTCGCGCTTCTTCCGCTTCACTACAGGCGCCGTGGTGGTGACACGTTCTTGAAGGATAGTCATGGCGGGCCTTACTGGTAGAAGACGAATCGTTTGCTGAGCCGGAACTGCGCGGCGGTGATGGCCATGATGATCAGCGTCAGGATCACTCCGATCGCCGAGGCCTGGCCGAACTCAAGGCGCTGGAACGCGGACTCAAAGATCACCATCACGGCCGTTCGTGTTGAGTCGCCGGGTCCGCCTCGGGTGAGCACATACGGCTGGTCGAACACTTGCAGCGCGTTGATGATCGCCATCACCGAGGCCACCAGGGTGGTGGGGCTCAGCAGCGGCAGGGTGACGAACCAGTGCTTTCGCCAACCCGTGGCACCGTCAATCGACGCGGCCTCATACGTCTCCACCGGAATGGAGGCCAGCCCGCCAATGAACAGCAGGAACGAGAAGCCGAAGTTCTGCCACACATAGACAAGAATTACGACGGCGGCTGACCCGGTTGGCGTTGTCAGCCACGGGACCGCTGGGATGCCAACGATGGACAGCAACCAGTTCACGACGCCGAATTGCTCGTTGAAGAGGTACCGCATGAAGATCGATACCGAGGCTGCGGAAAGGATCAGCGGGAAGAAGAACGCCGATCGGAAGAACACCCTAAGC
Source organism: Paenarthrobacter sp. TYUT067 (assembly GCF_023656375.1). NCBI lineage: Bacteria > Bacillati > Actinomycetota > Actinomycetes > Micrococcales > Micrococcaceae > Paenarthrobacter > Paenarthrobacter sp. TYUT067. The sequence goes on along the minus strand of NZ_JAMOIT010000035.1, from coordinate 16,710 downwards.
CAGGAAGGGAGCTTCTCCTGCACCATGATCGCCAGGCCAAGTGCCAGTCCGAGCTGCAGGGCCACAGCCACCACCACGAACACGATGGTGTTCAGGAATGACACCCTGACGGTGGGGTCCTGGACCACCTCAGCGAAGTTGTCGAAGCCCACGAACGTTGGTGCCGAGATGATGTCCCAGCGGAAGAACGCGAGCGCGATCGAAGCGACGATCGGCAGCAAGGTGAAGATGCCCATGCCCACGATGGTGGGCGCCAGGAAAGCCCAGGGCAGCCAGCGTTGCTGCAACCGGCCGCGCTTGGACGGCTGCGCGTGTTTATGGGTCGGCTTCCGTCCCGATTCGCTCCCCGTCCCCGTTGGCGTACTGGTTGCGGTGCTCATGGCTGCCTCCTCAGGGCCAGTTCAAGATCGCGCTGCATGGAACTGAGGGCGTCCTTGAGTTGACGCTCGTCTCCACTGACAGCCAGGCTTACGTTTTTCATGAGGGCTGTTTCCACGGAAGCCTGCTGGGGTGGCGCTGGAATGGGACCTGTGGTGGGGAACCTGTCCAGGGTGTCGTAGAAGACCTTCCAGTTCCGCGGACCTGTTCCTGCGTAGAGCTGTTGGTTGGCCATTGAACGACGTGCAGGGGTGGTGTTCGGTGTGGGGAACACGATTTGCATGGCTTCACGGGTGGAGCTGAACTTCACCCATTCCCACGCGGCGTCCTTGTCTTTGGCGGTCTTCATAATCGCGTAGCCCGCCGTGCCGAACTGGTGCCGCTGGGTCCGCCACTTGGGGAAGAACTGGACGTCGAAGTCGTTCTCCGTCATCCCCGCCTCGTGGAGGCCTTGCACCCAATAGCCGCCCGCCGGCGTCGTACCTATCCTGTTGGAGGCGAAGAGGCCGATCAGAGAGTTACCGCCGCCTTCCTCCGGCCGCACACCCAATCCGTCCTTCACGAGTCCGCGGAGGTAATCGAAGGATTCGAAGACCCTGGGGTCATCGGCGTTGGGCTCAAGCCACTGGTAGCCGCCGGAGCGGAGGTTGCGGGAGGGGTCGTTGGCATAGAACCCGTCCCACAGCCATTCACCACCCGGGGACTTGGTCTCCTTGAGGAAGCTGGTGTCATTGGCGTAGAGCCACGGCACCACTCCACCGAAGAGCCGGTTGGTCCAGTAGTACGGGGTGAAATCCTTGGGGTTGGCCTTCTTCATGGCGGCGAGGGTGCTGCGGAAGTCCGTATGCGTCCAGTTGTCGGACGGCCGTTCCAGGCCTGCTTTGGTCAGTGCCGTGGTGTTGTAGTACATATTGGCGGCGTTCCAGTCGATGGGGAGCTGGAACAGGCTGCCCTTGTACATGAACGCTTCCACCAGGCTGGGGTGGACATCCTCGAAGTATTCGCGCATATGGTCGGCGTCGCGGCGCAGGTACTCATCCAGCGGGTGGGCCAGTTTCTCTGCGAAGAGTTGGGCGCCTTCCGTGGCCACGTATACGACGTCCGGCGGGGTGCCTGCTGCAACCATGGTGAGGATCTTGGTGAAGAAGTCCTTCCAGTCCACCGCTTGGATTGCCTGGACCTTGACCTTGATTTCGGGGTGGACCTTGGCGAAAGCGTCGATGACCTTCTGGCGGGCTGCAGCGTCCGCGGCGGTACCCATGATGGCGATGCTGAGGCTGTTGTCTCCGCGGCCTGGAATATCGGATCCGGTCAGGCGCGGCCACGACGCCGCGGTGACTCCGACAATTCCTACGCCGAGGGCGGTGAGGGCACTCCTACGTGTGAATTCACGCAAAGCCCCATTGGTTCCCGACATGTAGATTTCCTTCCCTAACACGTGTTAGGAAGCCTATTCCTGTCACCTAACACGTGTCAAGCGTCACAGGAATGTTGCCAAGGCCTCACCTTCGGCCGCCACGCTCGGGAGCGACTCACACGAGCTATCCAGAGAACTGTGGCAGTCTAGTCAGAATGAGTTCCCAGCAATTCCGCACCAGCGGGAGGTCGAGCAAACGGCCGCTTCAAGGACGCGACGCCGGCGCGGGCACAGGATTTCTCTTCTGCCTCGCCACGATTGCCAGCGCCGTTGGCCTGGCCGCGACGTACTACTTCTTTGTGCGCACCACTGCCGGCCAGTTCATCGACGAGTCCGCACTGGTTGAAGCTACCGTTCTGGGCGGAACAGCCGGCAGGGCTTCCACCGAATTCCTGGATATGCTCCCCATGCTTTCGCTGGCAATTGCAGCCATCATGGTTCTCTTCGTGACCGTGGCGCGCAGGCGATGGACCGCCGCCGTAATCGCAGTGGCAGCGTGCATCGCCGCCAACGCAGCCACACAAATTCTCAAGCTCCTCATCCCGGACCGGCCCGACCGCGGCGTACAAACACTCGTACTGAACTCACTCCCCTCCGGACACACCACACTGGCCGCGTCCGCCGCAGCCGCCGTGTTCCTCATGGTCTCGCCCCGCTGGCGCCCCCTGGCAGGCTTCCTCGGCAGCACTTTCGCTGTAGCAACAGGCGTCTCCACGCTCATCAACCAGTGGCACCGTCCGGCCGACGTCGTTGCGGCATTCCTGGTAGTGGCCGTCGTCATGCTCCCGGCAGGATGGCTCATCCTCCGCACCGGCAACCGCTGGAACGTCTGGGCGGGTTACGGTGAACACTGGGCCGCCTCCCGGCTGTGGGTGTGGCTAACCGTTGCGGCCCTGGCGATCGCTACTTTTGTTGCCGCCTACTCGCTGCTCCAGGTCATGCCCGGCCTCAGCACAGACAGCACCATCGACTACTTCTGGGCCGGCACCGCCTTCATCGCGATCGCCGGATACCTGTCCGCCCTTGGTGGCACATGGCTTTTTGGTATGGCGGCGCGCAAGGGCTGACGCTCTTTGAGGGGCGATCGGCGCTAAAGGGTGCGCCGCACCCGGCGCTTAGTCCCCTGGACGGACCGAGTCGAAGAATTTGGGCTCCGGGGAAGGCGAAACGCGGTTCCGGGCCTGCTCCTGGATGAAGTGCCGATCCTCATCGGTGAGCACCGTGCCACCATGGGCATCCATGGTGTCCCCCTCCCCCGTTTCCGCATTGATGATCGCGGTGACGGTCCTCGGCACAATCATGGTTCCCGGATTGTCGACGAGCCATTGCTGTGTTTCGGGAGAAAGCTGGTCCCAAAATTCTTTGATGTGCACAACGATCAGCACTGCCCTTCATTGGTGGGGGTAGATTCGCAAACTGCGCCATGCGCGGCGGTGGAACACTCGGTTGATCAGGGACGGAGGTGCTCTTCTAGGCTACGCCGACCCGCGCCGATTCCACCCTGCAATCACCAACATTCTCGGGGATGACGTCGACTACTTATTCCTCATGAGTTACAGTTAGTCCAATCGATGGACAAACAACTGCTAATCACAGGAGCTCGCATGTCATCCACCCTCAGGCCCGACTCCCGCAAATCCGCCCCGCGCCGGAGCACCCCGGCTGGCACCGTTCCCGCATCCCGCGATTTGGTGGTGGACTTCATCCGCGTTGCCTGCATGTTTGCTGTTGTTGCGGTTCATTTGCTCATGATGGGGATCAGCGTGGACGAGTCCGGCATCGGCGTGGGCAATCCCCTGACGTCGCTGAGCTGGTTTGCGCAAGGTACGTGGTTCGGCCAGGTCATGCCCCTGTTCTTTATTGTGGGCGGTTTCGCCTCGCTCACGTCGTGGCGCAGCCTGCAACGCAAGGGCGGCGATGGCGGCGACTACCTCAGGAACCGGGTGCTGCGGTTGGTTCGGCCTACGGTCGCCTTGTACATCTTCCTCGCCATTGCTTTGTGGAGTGCGACGGCGGCTGGTGTCCCCGTCGATTTGCTCACCGTTATCGCTGCGGGCGCCGGAGTGCAGTTGTGGTTCCTGGCCGCGTATCTTATCTGCCAAGCCATGGTCCCCACCATGGCAAAATTCCACGAGGCAGCGCCTTACCGGACCATCGCAGCGCTGGCCGCGGGCGCCGTCGTCGTCGATGTCTTTCGTCTGGGCCTGGAACGCAACCCTTGGGGTTTCGACTCGAACCCGATCGGCCTGCTGAACATGGTGTTCGTTTGGGGCCTCCTTCAACAGCTTGGGTTCTTCTACGCCGACGGCTTCTTTGACCGTTTCGCCAAGTGGAAGCTCGTGCTTGCTGCTGCCGGCTGCTACGCCGTGATGGTTCCACTAACGCATGCCGGGCCGTATCCGGTGGACATGCTGACCAGCCAGAACCCGCCCATGTTTCCCCTGATCCTGGTAGGGCTGGCACACATTCTGTTGGTGAAGGCCGTCTACCCGGCGCTGCAGCGATGCGTCCACATCGGTTGGGTGCAGAAGGTGATGTTCGTGGTGGGTAGTCGGGCCATGACCATCTACCTGTGGCACCTGCCGTTGATCATCGCCATGTTTGGCATTGCTCTGGTCCTGCAACTGCCGTTCCCCGAACCGGCCGGCACCGAATGGTGGCTCACCCGGCCGCTGTTCTACGTAGCTGCTTGGGCCCTGGTGTTGCTCGTCTCCACCCCACTGGTCCGGCTGGAACTTGCCAGCACAGCGCTGGCACCGGGTGCATCGCGGCCGGCGATGTGGCGCATCGCCCTCGGAACCGTGCTGGCGATCATCCCGCCGTTCGTGGTGATGAGGTCTGCGCTGGACGTTTCGAATGCTAGCTGGGGGCTGGTGCTGCTGGTGCTCGCCGTAGCTCTGGTGTCCGGGAAGCTGCCGGACCGGGCATGGAAGACCCCGCGAAGTGTTTCGTCCGGGGCCGTGGCTTCCTGACCTGCTTTGAAAGACGAAGGGCCGCAGAACAACCTAATGGGGTTGTTCTGCGGCCGTTCTTTGTTCAAAAGAGGTCGGTAAGTCGCGACCCCCGCGAACAGCTATGGCATGCGGTAAAGGAATGCCGCCATGGCGTCGCGGTTAATGGGTTCCATCGGCTGGTACCAGTAGTTGTTCTCCCCCAGTTGCCAGCCGGAGGAGATCCCGGCAACGCTCATCCAGACCATTTCCTTGTAGAACAGCTGGCCTGAATCGAGGTCCCTGAAAGGTGGATTCATGGGTGCTTCATAGTCGGGCTTGTTGACCAACCGGTACAGGAAGGCAGCCATCGCATCGCGTTTAATCGGGGTCAGCGGCTTGTAGTAACGCGCCCCGTTCTCAGTCCATCCGGACGAAATGCCGGTTTCTGCCAACCATGCCATCTCCTTGTAGAACTGCTGCGTGGTTGCAACGTCCATGAAGGGAGATTTCGCGGGAGGTGTGTAGTCCGGTGAGCCGGCCGCACGGTAGAGGAATGCTGCCATTGCATCACGGTTGATGGGTGTCACGGGCCGGTACGAGACGGATTTGTCCGCCTCCACCCAACCGGTAGAGATCTTGCGGTCTGCAAGCCAGGACATTTCCTTATAGAACTGCTGGGTGGTCGCCACATCCCGGAACGGTGAAACAGCAGGCGCCGTAAATTCCGGCCCCTTTGCGCTGAAGTAGGCTTTCCACTCGGAAGTCGCCCCGTTGAGCACTGCATAACCGCTCTTCGGAACGGCCGTGATTTTGGCCTGTCCTCGGGCGGGGTGAGTTCCGGCTGGGAGCGTTTTGCCATCCACTTGGTAGTCCATGGTCTCTGACTCCGGAATAGTGTAGCGATCGTTGCCCATGTACGGGGCTTCGGTGAACACTATGGCTTCAGGCGTAACAGCCTTGTCAGCGGCAACTACAACAGCTGTCGGCTGGCTGCCCATCTCCAACAGAGAGTAGGGGGTTTTGGATCCCATGACGTGCACGGAGAGTGTGCTGCCGAGGTCTTCACTCGTCAGGGTGTAACTCGGCGCACTGGATACGTGCTCTCCAGTGGTACCGGCCTTGTTGCGGGTCCAGCGATAGGTCAAGTCCACAGGGGCCGGGCCCCACGTACCCGGGTTGGCCGTTAGGGTGCTTCCCACGTAGGCCGAGCCCGTGATAGTGGGCACGCTACCAAACAAGGTTCCGGGAGCCACTTGAGCTGTGGGCTCCGAGGTTGCGGAGACGGCCGGTGCGAACTTCTTGGTGGCAGTAACAGTGACCGTGATGGTGGCTTGGTGATCATCCTCAGTCACCCAGTAACCGTTGCCGGTTGCTCCGGGGATGGGTGTTCCCCACCGATTCCACTGATAATTCCAGGTGGCTTCATAGGTGTTTCCCCAGTTGCCAGGTTCAGCAAGCAATAACTTGCCAACAGCAGCCTCACCGGAAATTGTGGGAGTGCCCGCCGTGATTGGCGCAGCCTCGGCTGCCACCTTGGTGAGAGTGGCGTTGGCGTCAACCAAACCGGCGCCGCAGCCACAGCCGTTGATCGGCCGAGCTGAGGCCTTTAGCCTCTGTTCAACATCCGCGGGGGTCAAAGCAGGCAGTTTTGAATACATCATGGCTGCTACAGCCGATACCTGAGGAGCGGCCATGGAACTGCCCTCCATGTAGAAGTAGCCTTCGGAATTAGGAGTAGTCAGACCGTCATTGAGCGTGGACAAAATTCCGTCGGAAAAGACGCTAGCCATGTCTCCGCCAGGAGCTGCGACGTCGACGTTGATGCCGAAGTTGGAGTACGACGCTTTAAGTCCATTGCGTGTGCTCGCACCAACCACCAGCACGTTCTTACAGTTGGCAGGGCTGACCTTGGATGCGTCGATGCCTTCGTTACCTGCGGCCACCACCAAGGAGGCGCCTTTGCTTCGCGCAAAATCTGCAGCGTTTTGGTAGATCGTGGAGCAAGGCGCAAGGCCTCCGAGGCTCAGGTTGATGACGTTCGCTGGATTCGCGTTCGCTGGGGCTCCCGGAACTGTTCCGCCTGCCGCCCAAACGATCGAGTCTGCGATGTCGGAAGCGTATCCGCCGCAGATGCCCAGCGCACGCACCGGAACGACCTTTGCTTTGGGAGCCACGCCTGCCACGCCTCTGCTGTTCCCTGCTACAGCGGCCACGAGGCCGGCCACATGGGTCCCGTGCCACGAAGATGAATACCCGGGCCATCCGGGCTCGCACTCCCCGTAGTAGGTGGCGTCGCCCTCATCTGCCGGATTCGAATCGCGTCCGTTCGAGTCACCTGCAACGAGGGGATCGTGAATCATGTCAAAGCCAGGCAAAATATTGGCGTTCAGATCCGAGTGGTTCGTAATGCCGGTATCGATGACCGCTACTACGCTCCCAGCACCCTGGCTTACGTCCCATGCCCCAAGGACACGCATCCCGCCGCTGTCGACGCTACTGTGCGCCCACTGGTCTGAGTACAACGGGTCGTTGGGCTTGGAAGCGAAAGGTCGCATGATGACGTCGGGTTCGGCGTACTCGACGTTGGGGTCAGCGACGAGGGCGGACACCAGGTCATTGGCTTCTTCAGCGCCGAGTTTCTGGTCCGTTTTCACTACTTCTTCACCCGTTGCAAGGGTGCGCACGGCTTGGACAGGGACACCAATTGTTCCAGCGGCGCGATTCAGGGACGACTTTCGATCCAGTGATTGGATGCTTGCACGTTCCTTGAACTTCACAATGAATTGGTCCGTCGGCAGGACCGTGGAATCGGTGGACATGGTCCGCGGCGCTGCGCTCGGCGCAGGCATCGGCGTTTCATCGGCTACGGCCGGGAGGGCCGGGAGGCCTGCTCCAACCAGGGCGATTACGCCCGCAAGAAATACTTGAGAGCGCACACTGGCTCTCCGTCGGATCTGCATAAAACAGCGCCCTCTGCTCAGACGCCCCCAAGAGCGCGGAAAAAGGGCCGCGAGACTGCGGCCAGGATGAGTTTAGCCAAAGTATGGACTTTCCTGCGAATTTCCTGTGAATCTATCCCACCGCCTGAGTCAACGCGCTGGCTAAAAGCTAATAGTTACGCCGGTGCTTCAGCCTTGGAATTGCGACGGCGAAAACCACTGCCGCTGCGAACCCCAGTACGCCTGTGGCCCAGACGCCCGCCGACAACGAGAACGCGGCCGTTAACCCGGACAGCAGCACAGGTCCTCCGGTACCACCCGAGTCAGCCATGAATCGCCAGATGCCCAGGAAGTGGCTCCGCCCGTTGTCCGGCGAGAAGTCGGCGCCGAGCGTCATAATGAGCCCCGAACTGATGCCGTTGCCGAACCCGATGAGCAAAGCAACCAAGAGGAGCGGGACGAATCCGGCCGTGAAGGGAATCAGAATCAGAGCGGTTCCCATGATCAGCGTTGACGGGATGGCCACCCACTGACGTCCCTTCCTGTCCATGAGTTTCCCCGCGGGGTAGAAAACCAACATGTCGATCGCTCCGGACAAGCCGAAGATCAACGACGCATGGGTGGCGTCGAGTCCCAAATGATCCGCCCACAGCGGGATGACCACCTGCCGCGATGCGCGCAATGCGCTCAGCAGGAGGATGCCGAAGCCAACCGTCAGGAACACCCCGGCATGGGAAACTGCGACGCTCCGCAACGTCGACGCCGGGGGCCGGGGACCGCCGTCGGACGTTCCGGGGGCTACCAGATCCGGAATGGTGAGAGACAAAACAGCCGCGGCAAGCATGCCACCAAAGCCCACCCAATAGGCGCCGCTGATCCCGGCGAACTGCATGACGCCGGCGCCCACGAATGGCCCGATGAAGAGGCCGATCCTGGTGACACCGCCCAAGGTTGAGAGTGCACGCGCCCGAAACATGACGGGGACTGCCTCAGTGAGGAACTTTTGCCGTGCGAGGTTGAAGACACTGGCCGACATGCCAACCAGGGTCATGGAGGCGGCCAACAGCCAGAGCCCATGTTCCATCTGCGGGGCGAACGCCGCCGCGCCGAGGGCAATCGCACCCACAGTTCCCGCTCCGACGATTGACCACCGTTCACCGAATTTCTCGGTGATGATCGACGCCGGAATGTTGAACAGCCACGATCCCAGGCCTATCAGCGTCACGATCAACGCCGATACAGCCACCGAAGCGCCCAGGTCCCGGGCGGAGAGGGCAATGACGGGCAGGACAGCCCCCTCGCCGAGACAGAAGAGCACAGCTGGCCCGAATGCCGGGAGCGCTACACTGCGGAGGCTGAAGTTTTTGTCTGCTTGGGTGGTGGTCATCCCTTTCATCCTATGACCGCCCTCACCGTGGTTGCTTGGAGGGGCTGGCTGGCTCACACTGTTACCGCGCTGCGCATCCTTTGCCGCCGGGCGCTCCCCTTCGCGACTCGCACCGTTTTCCTCGCTGCGCACCCCTTGCCGCCCAGCGCTCCCCTTCGCGACTCGCACCGTTTTCCTCGCTGCGCACCCCTTGCCGCCCGGCGCTCCCCTTCGTGGTCAGGGCCGCACCCTTTCGCGCCACTCGCACCAGAGATAACGGGGGCGATCGGCGCTAACGGTAGCGACGACACGTTGGTGTGGGTTTACCGGGGCGGTCGGCGCTAAGGGCAGCGACGCAGCGTGGGGGTGCGGGGGTGGGGCGTGCGGGGGGTGCGCGCAATTGTTGCGGCTCCGGGGTGTCGGAGCCGCAACAACTACATGCGAAGTGAGATTACTTCCTTGGCTTAGCGGCGGCTGGCTGCTGCCTTGCGGCGGCCAGCTACTGCGAGCAGGAGTCCCATCAGGAGCATGGCCCCTGCCAGGAGAACCCACTGACCATTCAGGCCGGTGTTGGCCAAGGTGTTGGCACTTCCGACGGCGGTGGAGGCTGCCGCCGTCACTGCTCCCTTGGCGGCACCCTGCGCCACTACAGCGCTGGCCTGGGTATCGGTACCCGTGCTAACTCCAACACTTGCAGGAGGATTGACAACCGGCGGATTCACCACAGGAGGGTTGACCACCGGAGGGTTGACCACCGGAGGGTTCACAACCGGCGGGTTCACCACGGGAGGGTTCACCACAGGAGGATTCACCACCGGAGGGTTCACCACCGGAGGATTCACAACAGGAGGGTTCACAGTGGCTGTCGATCCCCCACCAATTCCCACCGAGGTGGAACCGAGGGTTACGGGAGCCGTGATCGGGATGATCAGCTGGGTGCCGGAAAGAATTCCGTCGCTGCCGGTGGTGGTGCTACCGGAGGTCGTGCCCGTCGGGGCAGTTCCGCCGGTGGTACCCGTGTTCGTGGCGGAAGAGTCACCCAGCAAACCAGCTGAGCTCGCACCCAAATTGACCGGCACAGATACAGGAGCAACAACCTGGGTGCCGGAAAGAATTCCGTCGCTGCCGGTGGTGGTGCTACCGGAGGTCGTGCCCGTCGGGGCAGTTCCGCCGGTGGTACCCGTGTTCGTGGCGGAGGAATCACCCAGCAAACCAGCCGAGGTGGAACCGAGGGTTACGGGAGCCGTAATCGGAGCAACAACCTGGGTGCCGGAAAGAATTCCGTCGCTGCCGGTGGTGGTGCTGCCGGAGGTCGTGCCCGTCGGGGCAGTTCCACCAGTGGTATCAGTGTTCGTAGCGGAAGAGTCACCCAGCAAACCAGCTGAGCTCGCACCCAAAATGACCGGCACAGATACAGGAGCAACAACCTGGGTGCCGGAAAGAACTCCATCGCTGCCGGACGTGGTGCTGCCGGACGTGGTGCCCGAAGGAGCAGTCGCCGAAGCACCAGTCGAACCAGCACCACTGTTCGTAGCAGAGGAATCACCCAGCAGACCAGCCGAGGTGGAACCCACGTTGATCGGCACCGTCACAGGAGCAACAACCTGCGTACCTGAGGCCATGCCTTCTGAACCGGAAGTGGAAGCACCCGAGGTCGAAGCACCCGAAGGAACCGACGCACCAGAAGAAGCAGCTGAGCCGGAGGTAGCAGAGGAGTCTCCGCCAACACCCACGGCAGTGGCTCCGATGTTAACAGGGACCGAAATCGGAGCCACTACCTGAGCGCCGGATGCGATACTCTCTCCCCCCGACGTGGTTGCCTGCGCCGGAGCCGAAGCTGGGGCCGGAGCCACAGCAGGGGCCGGCGCAGGAGCTGAAGTTGTAGCAACGGAGTCGCCAAGGACACCAGCTGAGGTCGAGCCCAAGCTGATCGGCACAGTCACCGGTGCCACTACTTGGGTTCCCGAGGCGATACCGTCCGAACCGCTGGTGCTGGCTGCCGGCGTCGGGCTTGTTGCAGCCGCGGGAGCCGCAGGTGCGGCTGGAGCGGCAGGTGTGGCTGAGCTCGTCGCAGTGGAGCCCCCCAGCAGACCCACTGATGACGAGCCCAGGTTTATGGGCACCGTTACCGGAGCAACTATCTGCGTTCCGGAGCCGATGCTGTTGGAACCGTTGGTGGTGGCCGTCGGCGCCGGGCCCGCGCCGGCGGCACTCGAACCTGCAGCAGGTGCCGAGACGGTAGCTGCTGAATCCCCCAATAGTCCAAGTGATGTTCCGCCGAGGCTTATCGGCGCTGTTACGGGTGCCACCACTTGCGTGCCGGAAAGGATTCCGTCTTTGCCGCTGGTGGTGTCAGCGGCGTTTGCCGCTGTGGCGCTGAGGACGATCATGCCCCCTGCAAAGCATGTGCCGATGAGGCACTTGCGTATGGTCGTGTTCATTGTGGTTCTCTCCTGAAGACGTTGTTCCCAAGGGCGTCCGAGTGACGGATCGCCTGAATGACCGTCTGCCGCGAAGAGCTGTGCGGCTGGTGGGGGAACTAGTCAGGAGAGGAGCCGGGGTCGAAGCACACCGGCGTTGGATGTTGTTCGGTGCCGGCCGTTGTCAGGCCGGGAAGAGCGTCGACGGGGATGATCAGGGCGCCCTGCAGGAATGCTGCTGCTGGGCTGGGCGGACCGTTTTGGGAGTTCCCGGAGCCGGCTCCCGTGAGGCTGCCGGGGACTGCTGCGGGGTCGGGAGTCAGGTCCGCAGGCGCGGCAGGATCGTCGGCTGAGGAGGCGCCGCCGAGCACCGCTGTGATCCCGGTGGGACCGAAGTTTCGTGCGGGATTCAGCAGCACTGAAGCGCTGGCGTTCACTCCTGGTCGAGTGACGCGCGGGTCCAGTTTGCCGGTCTCAAGAAGAGTTGTGCCTGTGGAATGTACGACGCCGGTAGTCGCCAAAGTGCCGGCTTCCGCCGCAGCGGGGGCAACAGAAGCGTCGGTTCCCGGCACAGCGGGGGTCTCGGGTGCCGTGGCGGGAGGCGCCACCACCGGCGGAACTGCCACAGGCGGAACAGGCGGAGCGACTACCGGCGGAACTACGGCTTCGACGGGCGGCAGCACGGTGCCTACAACGCCGTCCACAACGCCGACAATCGGGTCCACAATCGGGGACACTACGTCAGTGACAGGTTCCAGCCGGGCGGGTTCCAAAACCTGGTTCACCGGCGGAACAACTACGTTCACGGTGTGGTCTACGGTGTTGGTGACAGGAGCCACCACCGTGTTCACCACAGTTCCTGCAGTGTCTGACGGGACCACGTTATTGACCACCGGGACGGCTGAAACCACATGATCAACCGTGCCGCCAACGTGTTCCGCAAGGGGTGTCACGGCAGGCACGTGGACGTTGATCTGGTTGGTGGGTACCAGGCCCTTGACCACGTTCGGTAGAGGTACGTTCGGCACGGGAATGCTCACCGATGTTGAGGACGTGACAGATCCATGAAGGGTTTTGTCAGAGGTTCCCGTATCTGCACTTGCGGCCGAAGCGGAAAGTGCCATCCAGATTGCGGTGCCAGCGCCAGCGACCATGACGGAGCGGAGAATGCTGGTAGCACGCGGAAACACGCGTGAACCCGTCATCTCGACACCCCCAGGTAGTCGCGAACCAATGGTCGCCTTCATCCTAGGACGGCATTAAGCGGTTAGTCCATGGTTGGGAGTAAAGAAAATGACAAATTTGTAAGGAAGCTTGTTTTACGAAGGATAAAAACCCGTCTTTTCCGGCCCGAAGTCCGGAGTGCCCACTGAAGAACGTCCGTGGGCGTTGGTTTCCTGAAGCCTCTTAATGAACCAGCGTGATTGCTCCGGGCCGTACGGCAGCACAGGAATGGCCTTGGTGGCATCGGAGGGCATATCGCGAATGGACTGGGTTGCCTGCCGGACTGCAGTTCCCATGGTGTCAGCCATGGTTTTCACGAACTCATCGCTGGCGGGTTTGCCGTGGCCCGGGACAAGGAACTCGTAGCGGTGGCGCAGGGCAGAGATGTGCCGCAGGGCATCCGCCCATTCCTCCGGGTACGAGTCCTCGAACGACGGATGCGCGCCCTGCTCCACCAGGTCGCCCACAAACAGCGTGGAACTCGTGCCAACAAGCAGGTCGCCGTCGGTGTGCGCGCGGCCGAGGTAGAAGAGGGTGGCGGTAACCCCGCCGAGGTCCACCAGGACAGGCTGGTCATGGACCAGCGCGTTAGGGACAACGATGTCGACGGCGTCGCCCTCCCCCGCTGCCATCTCAGGTTCGTTGGTGGCCACGAAGCGTCGCTGGTTGTCGGCGTCGCTTTCTATGGCCGCCGCACAGTTGGCGTGCGCCCAAAACTCCGTGACGCCGTCGTCGGCAAAAACAGCGTTACCGAAGAAGTGGTCGTAGTGCGCGTGGGTGTTCACCACAACCAGCGGAAGCTGGGTCTTTTCGCGAACTGCAGCGAGGATCTCCCGGCCCTGGCGCGGGCCGCAGCCGGTATCGATGACCATGGCGAGTTCAGAGCCCACCACAAGCCCGGTATTGAGTAACGATCCCTCGGTTTCCAAGACGTAGTTGTCCGGTCCGAGTTCTAGCCAAGCTGACAATTCGTGCTCCGTATCCACTGCAATCCGGCGATGTTCAGGCCTCTACTCTACCCATGGAATCCGTGCGAATGCTGGAAGGCAGGCGGCCTTCCTTAGCGCGGCAGCAGCCGGAGCTTTCGGCACGCACGCACCAGCAGGGACGACTCCAACAACTGAAGCTTCTCCTGCAGATAGTCGCGTTCGATCCGGAGTTGGTGGCCTTCAGATTCCTTGGCTGCAAGCGCGCCGGTGACTTGGTTCAGCTCGTCCCGCAGCCCGTCCCGGACCGCTTCCATTGCGCCGAGGCTTCCACGGGTGTCCTCCAGGAGGTGTGTCAGGCCATAGAGCTCTACCGACTGGTGGCCAATGTGCAGTTCGTTGTTGGCCGTCAGCTGGGCCACTGCCGGGTGCTCATCGGATGCGAGTTCCAGAAAGGCCGGCTCCGGGCTGACAAGAACCGGAGCTTCCGGTCGTGAGCCCTTGAGGGTTTCGACGACGGCGTCCCACCACTCGCGTTGGAACTCGCCTTGGGCGGGGCTCAGTTCCTTCAGATATGAACGGATGTCATTGTTGCTGGCCAGGAACTGGTCTACGAAAGCATCGAATTCCGGAGCGGCCAAGTGGCGGAGGGAGCGCATGGTGTGGCCGAGACCCCAGTTTGCAAGTGCCCCACCGATCCGCACCTCACCGTAGTAGTCCACGGCGATACCCAGGCAAGGAACGCCTGCGGACAGTGCGAAGACGATCGGGTGGTACCGGCTCGCCACCACTATCTCGGCCTGCATCGTCAACGACGCAGACTCCTCCGCTGACAGCTGACCGCAGACCATCACGTTCTCCGTGTTCATCCTGCGCCGGATGTCCTGGTGGGTTTCAATGTCGATGTCAGCTTGGCCCGGGTGCGACATGTGGGCGATCATCACAACATCCAGCTTGCCGGCGTCGGCGATTCTGTCCAGCACCTCAGCGATCCGCTGGTTGAAGGCGTCCCTGTCCATGGCGCCGGTGCCGGGCGCAAAAGTGGCTACCAGGAAGGGCCGGCCCGGTTGGGGCTTGTACGTCACCTGATCCAGTTCGAGGGCGGCCGGAAGGGCGTGGTCCACCTCAAAGAAGCTCGCGTCGTCGAGCGTCAACCCAGCCGGCACGTCGGCGTTCCGCATCAGTTCCCACGAGGTTTGTTCGCGGACACTGGTGAGCGTTGCTGAGCGGAAGAGTTCCACAACCGTGTCATAGTCAGGGCCCGTCAGAACAGGCCCAAGAGTTTGCCCGGAAATGACCAGCGGCTTGCCCAAGGCGTTGGCGATGGCGCCCACCGCTGCCCTTTCGTAGAGCAGCCAGCCGTAGGGGGAAGTCATGTTCCCGCCACCGGCGATTACTACGCCATCGCAACCCTTCATGGTCTCAATGAGTGCATGAACCTGGTCCTCGGCGGGAAGGGCAGACATGTCCCCTGCCAGGATGGCCTTGATCTCGCGCAGGTACCTCTCACGCCGGTGAGGAGGCCACGGGAACTCCAAGGTCTTCACTGACTCGGTGCCAAAAATCCTGGTGCTCTGCTCCGGGTCCCGCGACAACAGCACAATGTCCGTCACTCCCCTGGCGCGCAGTTCGTCCACCACGGCATGGGTCATGGCTTCGTCACCCACGTGATAAACGGGCTGACCAATATCCCCAAGAACTACAACTCGCACGACACTCCGGTGGTTGGACGCAAAAAACAGCTTCCAGCGTACCGGGTTATTGGAAGTCGCTTGGTCCGCCATACGATGATTGCAGCGGGCCGATACCCAACGCAGATGTAGCCATTGCCCGATTCCAAGCCTCATTGAGACGAATCGGGGAGGGCCTGTTAGTAGCCGTTCCATCACCCAACGCGCCGGGAACCATCATTTCGTTGTTGTGCCCGTTCGCTCCCCAACCCCACAAGCCTCCATCGCCAGTAGTTGCAAAGCCGTTGTAGTTCCCTCCAACTATTCTTGTTGCTCCGGCAAGTCCTGCCACTGGCCCAGGTACGATTCGGGTGGTAGTTGTCCCGTCTCCTAGGTTTCCGTAGTAGTTGGTCCCCCAAGACCAAACAGACCCATCGGCACGGAGAGCGAAACCGGTCCCGGCGTCGGACGCCGCTGCAACGGCCACAACACCGGAAAGGCCATATACCTGCACCGGCACATAACGATTCACCGTTGAACCGTCACCCAACTGGCCGTTGTGATTGGCACCCCACGCCCATACTGAGCCATTAGTGGCCAAGGCGTAGCCAACGTCTCCCGCTGCGATCGAACTGATCTCAGGCAGCCCTTCGACTACTCGGGCGCCGTATGACACCCCAGGCGTCCTGCCAAGCTCGTAACCGGATGTCCAGACCTTCCCGTTTTCCAGTGCCAGTACAAATCCAGAACCGCTGGCAATCGCATCTACGTTGGACAATCCCGGCACCTGAACAGGGGCGGCATAATTCATCTCGGTGCCACCAAGAGATCTGTAATAGTTGAAACCCCATCCCCACACTGAACCATCAGATTTCAGTGCATAAGCAGTATCTTGTGAAGCGCTGATTGCAATCACATTGGTCAGCCCAAGAACTTGTACCGGCGACCTTCGCGGAATCATTGTTCCGTCTCCCACGGAGCCACTTATGTTGGATCCCCAGCCCCAAACGGTGCCGTCGTTTTTCAACGCGTATCCGGTGTAAGTTCCGGCCGCCACAGCTTTCACGTTCTCTAGACCGGGAATCTGCTCGGGTTGCATCGGATGTGGCTGGGACCAGTCGACGACCGTGCCGTTACCTAATTGGCCGAAGTCGTTAGTACCCCACGACCACGCTGTTCCATCGCTTTTGCTGGCATAACCGGAGCCAAGGCCCTGGGCTATTGAAGAATACTCTCCGTCACCGCCGGGCGGAACGGTCGGCGTGGGTGTTGGTGTGGGTGTGGGTGTTGGGTTGGGGTTTGTTGGTTGGGGTTTGATGACGGGGGTGTTTTGGCAGGGGTTTGCGGTGAAGAGGGGCCAGGTGTTGGTTGCGGTGGCTTTCCATTCGCCGAGGTCGAAGCCGAGTATTTTGATGCCTGCCAGGACGCCGAGTCGGC
>NZ_JAMOIT010000034.1:2545-29359 GCF_023656375.1 Paenarthrobacter sp. TYUT067 | reverse complement strand
CCTGGTCGGTGACATCACCTACCTGCGCACGGGTGAGGGCTGGCTCTACCTGGCTACGGTGATCGATCTTTTCTCCGGCATGGTCATCGGCTGGTCCATGGCCGGGCACATGCGCGCGAGCCTGTGCACCGCGGCGCTGCAAATGGCCCGCAACCACGGCCACCTGACCGGGGCCTCGGTGGTGTTCCATTCGGACCGGGGCACCCAATACACCTCGGATGAATTCCAGAAATGGTGCGGCGATAACTCGGTGACGCAGTCCATGGGGAAAGTCGGGGTCTGCTGGGACAACGCCGTCGCGGAGAACTTCTTCTCCCACCTCAAAACCGAGTTCTACCACCACCAACGCTACGGCTCCCGACTCGCCGCCCGAACCGGTGTCATGGAATACATCGAGGGCTGGTACAACCGCCGCCGGCCCAACCGCCGAGCCGGCGGCATACCACCAGCCAAAGCCCACACCAACTACCAAACCCGCGCCCAGCAACCCCTGGCCGCCTAACCAAAAACAACAACGAGACCTGTCTCAAAAACTTGACGACCGCAAACCCTCTATCACCGGGTGAGAGAGGGTCCGGCTAAAGCACGAGGGAAGTGAGAGAGGGTCCGGCTAAAGCACGAGGGAAGTGAGAGAGCATCCGGCTAAAGCCCGAGGGAAGTGAGAGAGGGTGGGCATGGCGAAGGCCGGGGACCTCCCCGAACCCGATTCAGGTTGAGGGAAGTTCCCGGCCTTCAGGAAACTACAGCTGGTCAAACTACAGCTGCGGGGAGCCTACTTCTTAGCGCCCTTTTCCCAGCCGATGGTGGTCCAGTCCGGAACGTTGGAGAGGCTCTTGAACAGGGACGGGCCGTAGTTGGCCAGACCCGTGCGCACGAACTGGATCTCCGGGCCGTTCAGGACGGTACCCATGGAGAAGTACTTCTCCATGTGCTTCTTCTCTACTTCCATGGCGGCCTTGTTGCGCTCTTTGTCATCAGCGATGGTTGCAAGTCGCTTGATTTCAGCGTCGAGCTCAGCGTCGCCCAGGCCGTTTTCGTTGGTGGCGGAGTCGTAGTACTGCTTCACGGCGTCGGTGGCGTCCGGGCCTACGGTGTAACCGGAGATGGTCACATCGAACTCGCGGCTACCAATCACCTTGCCGAAGTCAGCGTCACCGCGCTGGTCGATGGCAACATCCATGCCTGCAGCCTGAAGCTGCTTCTGCAGGGTCTGCGAGGTGGCAGCCGTGGTGGGGTCATCACCGAAGTTGGTGATCTTGAAGGAGACAGGAGTGCCGTCCTTGGCCATGATGCCCTTGTCGTTGGCCGTGTAGCCAGCGTCGGTCAGGACCTTCTTGGCAGCTTCCGCGCCGGTGTCCTTCACGGGGTAGTTGTCCTGGTAGTACTCGGAGAACGGCATGAGCATCATGGATCCCGAGCTTTCTTCGGACCAGTTCAGGCCGTTGAAGCGCACATCGCGGATAGCTTTGCGGTCTACGGCTGTGAAGATCGCCTTACGGACTGCGACGTCGGTCAGTGCCGGCCGCTTGGCGTTCAGGTTCAGTCCACCAGCAAACAGGCGCTGACCGCGGCGGACCTCGGAGTTGGTGGTGCCTTCGAGCTGCTTGTAGCGGCCCAGTGTGCGGCCGTTGGCCGCATCGATTTCACCGTTCTTAAAAGCGGCAATGGTTGCGCTGGGTTCCATCTGACGCCAGATGACCTTTTCCAGAACCGGCTTCTGGCCCCACCATTTGTCGTTGGGAACCATGGTGACGGTCTTGGCCGTGGTGTCGTAGTTCTCCACCTTGAACGGTCCTGCCATCCATTCGGGATGCATGTTGCCGGCAAATCCGGTGTTGAAGATTTCCGGGGTGTTGATGGCCGGGTGGATCAGGCCGAAGAACAGGCCTTCCAGCGGGAAGACGGGCTGGGTGGTGGTGACAATGACTTCTTTGTCGTTGGCCCCTGCTTTGACGGAGTCCACAAAAGCGTAAGCACCGGCGCTCACGATGTCGATGGACTTGTCCTCACCGCGGAGCATCTTCCAGGTGTTCTCAAAGGTCTTGACGTCGATGGGGGTTCCATCGTTCCACGTCGCTTTGTCGTTGATCTTGATGGTGACGGTCTGCTTGCCGTCCTTGACTTCGCTCTTGACCTCTTCGCAGAAGTCCTTGTTGGGCTCTGCCTTGCCGTCGAAGTCCAGCTTCCAGCAACCGCCGATGCCACCGCTGTTGATGGACGCGGTGTTGATAGGCGTCATCAGCGCGGAGTTGTCGGCACTGTTGCCCACATTGGAGAACCCGTTGAAGTCGGGACCAATGCTGCCTACAGCCAAGGTGACGGTGCCACCCTGCTCCAGGTCTTTGGCTTCCTTGGCGTTGACGCTGATCAGCTTGCTGATGTCGCCGCCGCTCTCTTCGGCCTTCTGCGAGGCCGGACCCGACGGCGTTCCCCCGCCGCAAGCGGTCAGCATGAGCGTTGCTGCGAGCGCTACGCCACCGATCGTCGTGTATTTCTTCATGGTTTGCCCTTCATGTTTACGACTGAAATATCTTGTGCGAATTGAGACCAGGGATTCTTCAATGCTTCATATGTCGTCAGGCATGCACCACCAGCATGTCGGCATCTATCTCTCCGTCCGGGAAGAAGCAGGCGAAGTCCTGTGTGCCTTCCTTTTCCGAAGCCAGTGGCGGCTCCAGAGTAAGGCACTTTTCCTGCTTTGCGGCAGGGAGGGCGGCAAACACGGGACACCGGGTGGCGAAGTTGCATCCCTTGGGAGCATCAAGCGGGCTGGGAAGGTCACCCTGCAGGATGATGCGTTCGCGGGTGCGTTCCAGGGAAGGGTCCGGCACCGGGATCGCGGACAGCAGTGCCCGGGTGTAGGGGTGGCGCGGGTTGTCGAAGACGTCGTCCACGTCTCCGGTTTCCACAATCTTGCCGAGGTACATCACGGCCACACGGTCTGAAATGTGCCGGACCACCGAGAGGTCATGCGCCACCATCAGGTAGCTCAGGCCCAGCTCTGCCCGGAGCTTGTCCAACAGGTTGATCACGCCGGCCTGGACGGAGACGTCCAAGGCAGAAACCGGTTCGTCCAGGACCACGAGCTTGGGGTTGACCGCCAGTGCCCGGGCAATGCCGATGCGCTGGCGCTGGCCTCCGGAGAACTGGTTGGGGAAGCGGTTCACGTGGTCCGGTTGAAGGCCTACCAGCTTCATGAGTTCCATGATGCGTTTCTTGACGGCGGCCTTGGGCATCCCCAGGTTTTCCAGCGGTTCGGCCAGGACTTCATACACGGTGAAACGCGGATCCAGGGCGCCCGTGGGGTCTTGGAAGACCATCTGCATTTCTTTGCGCATGGCCATGGTGGTCTTGTGGTTGGTTGCTGCCTTGTTGCTGACGCCGCCGATCACCACTTCGCCCACCTGGTCAGGGTGGAACTCCATGATTTCCAGGAGCGTGGTGGTCTTGCCGCAGCCGGACTCCCCCACAATGGAGACGCACTCGCCTTCGCGGATGTCGAAGCTCAGGCCGTCCACGGCCTTGACCGTGCCGATCCGTCGCTTGATCAAGGCACCTTTGAGCAGCGGGAAGTGCTTCTTCACGTCCTTGAGTTCCAGGACCTTGGTACGCTCGCCGCGCGCCACGCCGTCGAACTTTGAGATGGGCTTGGGCGGTGCGTGGAAAATCTTGTGAGCGTCAGCGTTGCCGGACAGTTCGCCAGCCTTGATGCAAGCGGCTTTGTGTCCCAGGGTCTGTCCCTCAACACCCGGCACCGGGAACAGCTCCGGCTCACCGTGCAGGCAGGCGTCGCTGACCAAGGGGCAGCGGGCGGCGAATGAGCACCCGGTCACTGGCAATGCGAGGTTGGGCGGCGTTCCTTCGATAGGAACCAGCGACTGCTTGGTGGCGGTGTCCACGCGCGGGACGGCACCCAGCAAGCCGAGCGTGTACGGCATCCGGGGGTTGTAGTAGATGTCCTCCACAGTTCCGGTTTCCACGGGCTTGCCGGCATACATGACCATGATGTCGTCGGCCATGCCGGCTACGACGCCGAGGTCGTGCGTGATCATGACGACGGCGGCGCCGGTTTCCTCCTGCGCGGTGTGCAGGACTTCCAGCACCTGCGCCTGGATGGTGACGTCCAACGCCGTCGTGGGTTCATCCGCTATAAGTACGCGAGGATCGTTGGCGATGGCGATGGCGATCATGACGCGCTGGCGCATTCCGCCGGAAAATTCGTGCGGGAATGCTTTGAGCCGGTCCTTGGGGCTTGGGATGCCCACCATCCGCAAAAGGTCGACGGCGCGGGCTTCTTTGGCCTGCTTGCTCATGGTGGGGTTGTGGACCGTCAGTGCCTCGATGATCTGGTTACCCACCGTGTAAACGGGAGTGAGCGAGGACAGCGGGTCCTGGAAGACCATGGCGATGTCGCTGCCACGGTGCTTGCACATGGCTTTGTCGCTGAGGCCCAGGAGTTCCTTGCCTTTGTAGCGGACGGAGCCGGTGATGTCAGCGGTTTCAGGGAGCAGCCCCATGATGGCCATGGACGTGACTGACTTGCCGGAACCGGACTCGCCCACAATGCCCAGGGTCTTGCCGGGCATGAGGTCGAAATCCACGCCGCGGACTGCGTGGACTACGCCATTCTCGGAGTTGAACCGGACGTTCAGGTCGCGGACGCTGAGGACGGCGTCACCGGGGGCGTAGAGTCCGGCGTCGCGGAGGCGTTCGGCGGGAGTGATGTTGGTGCTCATTTGGTGGTCTTCTTCGCAGTCTGGGGCTTGGCCTGCTTCGCCCGGCCAATTGAACTGGAGCTGGGATCGAAGGCGTCACGGAGTCCGTCGTTCATCATGGCCAGCGAGCCTGTCAGCAGGAACATGACGGTCAGCGGAACCCAGAACATCCACGGGAAGGAGGACACCTGCCCCGTGGCTTGCCCGATCAGGACACCGAGGCTGACATCAGGGAGTTTGATGCCGATCCCGATGAAGGAGAACGCGACTTCGGCCAGGATGGCGCCGGTGATGCCACGGGTGAAGTCGAGGACCAGCAGCGAGCCGATGTTGGGGACAAGGTGGCGCCACACGATGCGTCGGGAGGGGACACCCATGTATTTGGCGGCTTTGACGTAATCGCGCTGCATGAGGGACATGGACAGCGAGCGCACCAGGCGGGCGGTTCCCATCCAGCTGAAAAACAGGAGCACGACCACCAGCAGGAGCCAGCTGGGCAGGTCCTTCAGCCCACCGCTGCCGCTGGTTGCCACTGCCACCACCAGAATGGCGGGCATCATGATGAGCGCTTCGAGGATGAACAGCATGGTGGCGTCCACCTTGCCGCCGAAGAACGCCATGGTGCAGCCGTACACGGCGGAGATCAGGACAGATAAGCCGCCCACGATCAGACCGATGAGAATGGACGTCCGGGTGCCATCGACAATGAGCGCCATGAGGTCTATACCGGCCTGCGTGGTGCCGAGCAAGTGGTCCGGCGACGGCGGCATGCCAATGTTCAACGGATCAATGGTGTCCTTGTCCCATGAGGTGAGGAACCCGCCAAAGATCGAGAAAAGGAACAACGCGAGGAAAATGAACAAGCCGGCGACGGCGGTCCGGTTCCGCATGAAGCGGCGGAAGATGATTCGGGACTTGCCAATGACGACGTCCTGGTCGCCAACCCGGGATTCGTCGATTTCCGCAATGGGATCAATGATGTTTGTCATTACTGGACCCTCACTCGTGGATCGACCAGTGTGGTGGCGAAGTCAGCAAGGATGGCGCCGATCGCGAAGATCACTGACCCGTAGGCCAAGGTGGCCGTGGCCACGTTGACGTCCTGCAGGCTGATGGCCTGGATGCTCCAGAGGCCGATTCCTGGCCAGGCGAAGATGGCCTCGGCGAAGAAGCCGCCGGTGAAGATTGCGGGGATGGTGAACGCGATGCTCTGGGCAACCGGGATGAAGGACACGCGCAGCGCGTGCTTCCTGATGGCCTGGTTGCGGGTGAGTCCTTTGGCCCGGGCGGTGCGGACAAAGTCGGCATTGACGTTGTCCAACAGGTACTGCCGCTGGGCGATCTGGTAGCCAGCCCAACCAAAGACGGTCATCGCGAAGGTGGGCACGGCATAGTGGGCCACCATGTCAACGAAAGCGGGCCAACCGGGGTCGATTCCCGGCGTCGAAATTCCTGTCACGAAGAAGATGCGCTCCCCGACGGCCTCGTTGATGCCGATGGCCCCGAGCTGCACCAGGAAGTAGGCGATGGGCGCGGGGAGGATGTGGACAAGGTAGCTGTAGGACGTGATGACGCGATCCTGGAACTTGTACTGGCGTGCGGCGGAATAGACACCGAGGGCGACGCCGATCACCAAGGTCAGGATGATCGAGGCGATGAACAGCCGGGTGGAGACCAACACGCGGTCGGCGAACTCGGCGTTGACGAACGCGCCGTTGGGGCTGCGGCCCCAGTCCCAGCGGGTGACAATGCCCCAGAGCCATTGAATGTACCGTTCCCACGGGTTCAACTCCGGATCAAGACCGAGTCCCCTGAAGGACGCCGCTACCTGTTCGGGAGTTGGCCGCGGGATTTTCTCCTGCTCCAGAACTGCGGGCTTCAGCGACGAGACCGCCAGGAAGTACCCCGCACTCGTGGTCAGGAAGATCATGATCAGGTAGATTCCCGACCGCTTCATCAGATATTTCAGCATGTCGGGTGGCTGCCCCGAATCGTGGCAAAACTCAAAGCTCGTCCTTCCGCGGTTCCCGGCTGTGGCCGGCGTCAGCTGCGAAGTTGCGCAGCGGGTGGTTGGGTCCCCACGCCCCTTCAGTGATCACCAGCCCTGTATGGCATGCGTCACATTCAAGAGGAAACTACCACAATAACTGCTTCACGTTTTGCTTCACGGTGTCCAGTTTCGCGGCTGCAGCCAGATTGTTATGTGCAGGTTGCGTCATGTTTAGGACCCCAGCGATACTTATGGGCTCACCGAGGAGCGGGCAGGAGTGCCCCCACGGGCATATTCGCCGGCCCTTGGCTGTTTAGGCCGCGCGCAGGAGCCGCGTGATCAGCTCACGCCAGGAATCCGCAAGCCGGGTGGGTGAAATGCCCCGGACGCGGACGTCGTCCACGATTCGCTCAGGGTCCAGAGCGTACGTCAGGGACATCGCCATCACCCAAGGATCCGCGATTCCCGCCTCCCGCAGCAGGACCTCCATATGTCGATGCGAAAGTTTGGTCGCGGGAACATCGAACCTGTTGCGGGTTGCAGCCCCGGCGGCCTTCAGGAGTTCACCGTTTTCCAAGACGAAATAGATCCGCCCCTCGCCGAACGCCACCAAACGATCCTTCGGTGACGCCCCGGGACCCAGAGGGGGTGGGCCGAACATGAAAGCAGCCTGGAATTCAGATTCCGAATCACTCAGCAGCGTCATCATCAGCCCGGCGCGGCTGCCAAACCGGCGGAACACAGTCCCCTTGCCCACCTGGGCCTTGCAAGCGAGCGCATCCATGGTCAGCGCTTCGGCACCAAACTCGGCCACCAGATCCCGGGCAGCGTTGAGGAGGCGCTCGCGATTTCTCGCTGCGTCGCTGCGCTCGTGGGGCGCACCTAGGGGCACGTCCGGCCTCATGGGGATCGAGCTCACAGAAATATTCTAGACCCCGGGAATAGAAAGCGGACCATAGTCCGTTTAGTATCGATGAAGGCCACAAAGCCCACACAACGCAGGTCGGACCCGCAAGGCACCGGCCAGACACAAGGAGACACCATGTCCAAGAGCACAGTTCTTACCCTCGTCGGCAGCCTGCGCGCCGATTCCCACAACAAGAAGCTCGCCGAAGCCATCCAGCTGAACGCACCCGAGAACGTTGATGTGCAGATTCACGGCTCGCTGGGCACCATCCCCTTCTACAACGAAGACATCGACGTCGAAGGCCAGGTCCCCGCCGAAGCCGCCGCCCTCCGCGCTGCAGCAGCCGACGCCGACACCATCCTGCTGGTCACCCCCGAGCACAACGGCACCATGCCCGCCTCCCTGAAGAACGCCATTGACTGGCTGTCCCGCCCGTTCGGTGCCGGCGCCCTCTCCGGCAAGCCGACCGCCGTCGTCGGAACCGCCTTTGGCCAGTTCGGTGGCGTGTGGGCGCAGGATGAGGCCCGCAAGGCCGCCGGGATCGCCGGCGCCAAGGTGCTTGAGGACGTCAAGCTTGCAGTACCGGGTTCCATGATCCGTTTCGCTGAACTGCACCCGAAGGACGACGCCGAGGTTGTAGAGCAGATCAAGGCCATCTTCGAGCCCCTGACCGCCGTTCAGGAAGAAGAAGAAGCAGCAGCCTGATCCCCCGCTTTTGATGCCCCCGTTCCGCTAGCCGCGGATCGGGGGCATTCGCGTTCCAGCGGCCTGCCTCGGCGGGCGTGATCAACTCTTGTCCGAACCGTCACCGGAACGGCATGTTGTGTTCGGCCATCCCGTCCTACCGTTGGAAGTACAGGTGGATGGACAGGAGCGCGGGGCTGTCATGCATGCCGGACGGGGAACAAAAAGCACGACGGCGATCACCGCTGCCTGCCTCATCTTCGGTCTGTGGGTGGCTGGCTGCACTACCGCACCTACCCCAGCTGCCGGCCCCACCCCCTTACCGACGGTTTCGGTCACCCCACGCTCCCCATCACCCAGCACCGCGCCCACGGCATCCGCGCCCGCTGCGTCAGTTCCTGCCCCACCTGCTCCTCCCCCTGCACAGTCCGGGACTCCCTCCGTTGCCGTCCCTGCCGCTCCACCCTCGCCGGCAACACCCACTCCCGCGCCCTCGATCACACCTTCCGAGGCCCCGCCGACCCAGCCGACCGCCGTCGTCGAGCCCTCACCCCAGCCAGGCACCAGCGCACCTGAACCAACAGCCACGCCCACCGTCATCCCCGTGGATGCTGACACCACCGGGCCGGCGGTCTACTACGTGGCAATTGACGACGGCGGCGCCCGGGGCGTGCGGTTCGGCTGCAACGACAGCCTGGTACCCGTCAGGGGCGTTGCCGTACCCGGCGATCCGCTGTCCGTTGCCCTCGGTCGGCTCCTGGAAGCCGGAATGCCAGTGGATAGCGATGCAGCCCTCTACGACGCGCTGGCCAATTCGTCGCTGCGCTATCTCTCCGGCTACATGAACGGGGCCACGGTGGTGGTGAACCTCAGCGGATCACTGCGGCCCGGGGGTGTGTGCGACATCCCGCGCATCCAGGCGCAACTGACGCAGACCATAGTGCAGGCCAGCGGCGCTTCACGTGCCGAGATCTACGTGAACGGCCGAACACTGACAGAGGCGCTGAGCGTGCGGTGATGACGGGCTGCCGGTGGCCCCGCAACCCGTTGTGAAGCCGCTGTTCCGTTGTCGCCCGGCAACGTGATAGCGGGCTGGCAACGTGATAGCGGGCTGGCAACGTGATAGCGGGCTGGCAACGTAGTAGCGAACTGGCGGGGCTTGGAGCTTCATGCCGTGGCGATTGCCAACACCCTCCGTAGCGCCCACCCCACGCGAAGAAGCGCCAGGACGGAAGCGAACGCCAGCAGGAAAGCCAGAGCCTCCGGGATCCACAGTCCCGTAACGGAGTCTCCCTCCAGAACCACCGTGACCATGGCGGCAACCACCAGCAAGCCCAAACCAGGGATGGCAAAAAGGAACACCTCGCCGATCTGGCGCCGGTGTGTGGCGGACAGCTTCTCCAAGGGAAGTTCCCGCTGACCTGGTGCAGCTTTCTTTCCCAACACGTTGATCAACATGGACACGCTGGTGAGAGTCAGCCCCGCCGTGGCCCCGGCCAGGGTGGCGAGTGTCTGGAACAGTGTTCGCCGGGCCCCAGGGTCCACGCTCTCCAGCATCAGCGGTTGACGCGCAAGCAGCGATATTGCCAGCCAGATGATCACGGCAAGCGCAGCCCAAGCGAAGTCAGCACCGGGATGCAGGAGAAACCAACGCCACAGAGTCCTGCGGCGCCCGTTCCGCTGGACGTCAACCTCGTACAAGCTCATGGTCGCCACCACCTTGGCTCTCCCCTGCTGACTGATCCGCCTCTCCGGCCGCCTTGCCTGCCTTTCCAGCTACTTGACGGGCCCTTTCAGCTACTTGCCCGGCCCTTTCAGCTACTTGCCCGGCCCTTTCAGCGCTCTCCGCGGCCGCCAGTGCCGCCCGGACAGTGGCCATTCCACCCGCAACGATGTCCGGCACCATACCCGAATCAGCTGAGCCCTTGATGTCCGGCAAAGTCCTGGCGAAAAACGCCTCGTTGTCCCTGGCTTGTTTGTTGAGGATAACGATTGCTTCTGCGGTGGATTTTTGAGGATCGTTGAAGACGTCCGGGTCCACGTCGATGTGCGAGATGAACCGCTCCTTGAGAAGGTCCACCACTTCACGGTCCCCAGTCAGGGAGTCCTTGCCCTCAGCCACCACGTAGTCGAAATGATCCACGGATCCGGCCCGGCGAAAAAGGTGGATCAGTTGTTGGATCCGCTCCCGAATCCGCTGCTTGTCCTCGGCCTTGCCGGACCTGCCAACGCTCAAGGAAATCCGGAACGTGCCCTGATTCATGAGACGGGAAGCGCTGTCCAGGACGTCCGCCCATTCGCCGTCCATGAGCTTTCCGGACAAACGTTCAGCAGGAAGCGCGAACTCGAAACGGCTCACCTCCAGCCGGGTCAGGATTTCCTCGATGTCCTCGCGGACTACCGGCACCAGGCTGGGCTCAAGTCCCAGCATTCCTTCGAGGTACTCGCCCAGCCTGGACGCACGTGGTCCGTTACCGCTGGTCAGCACCGCGATGACATTGCGCTTCAGGAAGGCAAAGTACGTGGTCTCCAGCAGGTGGTCACCGGGAGCCAAAGGCAGGGGCTTGCGGCGGCCAAGAGCATCGCCGACACTCGGCAGGTTGGTGTCCCTTACCCTGTCCAACAGCAGCACTGGAAACGGTGATGATGCGGCGGCCTGTGCGAGCAACACCGTGCCGTCGACGCTCGTGAAATGCCTGTCCGTCCCCGTATCCTGGGCCGTCTTCAACACCTCGGCCACACGGCGGGCCGGAAACGGACGGCTGAGATCGTCACCGTTCAGCTGCTCGATCCGCCAGAACTGCACACTGCGCCGTGCCATGGATACTCCCCTCGTCTTCCGTGACCCACGCTAGTGGCGAGGTCTGACATTAAAGCCGCGCGCCGCCGTCGTGCCTCATCCGGTTCCCGGTGCAGCGAAAGGTCACAGACTGTATTTGGGCCCCGGCGCGAAGAGCGAATCCATCTCATCATGGCTGCGCGTGCCTGAGAGCCCGGCCCAGTTGCCATCGCCGAGGATCTCCTTCGCAACGCGGGCCACCTGGGCGTACGCCGCTTTGGCGGTGTTGCCACCGATGCTGACGCGCCGAACGCCGGCGTCGTGCAATTCCAGAGGCGACGGCGCACCGACTCCCGCAAGTGCGTTAAGCGGGGCGGGAATCCGGTTGGACAGCTCGTGGAGGACATGCAGATCCACCACGCCGGGAACGAAGATTCCGTCCGCACCCGCCGTGAGGTAGGCCTCGGCACGCCGCAGGGTCTCCTCGTAGGCGGTGTCCGGGAACTCGCCTGACAGGTACGTGTCCGTGCGGGCATTGATGAACAACGGAATGCCGCGCTCGTCAGCGACCAGGCGGATCAACGCGATCCGGCGCGATTGCTCGTCGATGTCAGTGAGCGGCTCAGTCGCGGAATCCTCGATGTTGATTCCCACTGCACCTGCGTCCAGGACGGCGTGGACGGTCGCCCGGAGTTCATCATCGGTTCGCCCGTAGCCCGTCTCGATGTCGGCCGAAACCGGCAATCGGGTTGCCCCCGCGATGCGCCCCAGTGCTGCCATGGCCAAACCCCACGGCACGTGGTCCCCGTCGCGGAACCCCAGGCTCCAGGAAACGGCTGAACTCGAGGTGGCAATCGCCGTCGCACCTGCCTCCTCCACAACCCTGGCGGACGCGGCATCCCAGACGTTCACCAACACCAAGGGGGCGGGCCCGGCGTCGTGGAGCTTATGGAAGTGTTCGGCTTTGGTCACGGATCCCCGGTGCGCTGTCATAGCTACATTCCAGCCTTTCCCGATCCCCGCGTAAAGCGTGACCTGAGAAAGTAAAAGCTTACGAAAACATATGTTGCCTCATTAGCAACATCGGGGAGTATCCTGAGACTGTGACCCACGAAACATTGGATGCCGGCGCAACGCTGCCCGCTGAAGCCATCGACGCCATTGAGCGGGCCGCCACGGCCTCTCACCCGCACGAGGAACTGTTCTCCGCGCGGGCCGCCAACATCAAACAGTCCGCTGTCCGGGACGTCTTCGACATTTCCATGCAACCAGGCCTTGTCTCCCTTGCTGGCGGCAACCCCTACTTGCAGTCGCTGCCGCTGGAAAAGCTCGGCCAGACCGCCGCCCGCATTATCGCGGAGGAGGGAATGACCGCCCTGCAGTACGGCGGCGGCCAAGGCACCGAAGAACTCCGCCAGCAGATCTGCACCATCATGGCCGCTGAAGGAATCACCGATGCCCACCCCGACAACATCGTTATCACCGCGGGATCCCAGTCGGCTCAGGACGTTGCCACCAAGGTCTTCTGCAACCCCGGGGATGTTGTGTTGGTGGAGAACCCCACATATGTAGGCGCCCTGAACACGTTCGAGGCGTACCAGGTTCAGGTGGAACCGATCGAAATGGACGACGACGGCCTGGTACCGGAACTGCTTGAGGCCAGGATCGCGGCACTCCAGTCAGAGGGCAAGAACATCAAGTTCCTCTACACGATCCCCAACTTCAACAACCCCTCCGGCATCACCTTGGCCGAGGAGCGCAGGCAGCGGATCGTCGATATATGCCGCACTGCGAATATTATTGTCCTCGAGGACAACCCCTATGGACTGCTGCGGTTCGACGGCCACCCGATCGCCCCCATGCGGGCCGCCAACCCGGACGACATCATCTACCTCGGCTCGTTCTCCAAGATCTTCGCTCCTGGACTCCGCATTGGCTGGGCGCTTGTTCCCGCACACTTGCAGCGGCGCTTCTACCTGGCCTCCGAGGCAGTGACGCTCTGCCCGCCGCCACTGAACCAGATGCTCGTCTCGGCATATCTCCGCGAGTACGACTGGCAAGGTCAGATCGACACCTACCGGGCCCTCTATGCAGAGCGCTGCAAGGCACTCCTGTCCGCGCTCCAGGAGTACATGCCGGCCGGACTCACCTGGACCCGCCCGGATGGCGGCTTTTTCGTCTGGGTCACCCTGCCTGAAGGCGTAGACACCTATCCCCTGCTCGGAAAGGCGATCGACGCCGGCGTAGTCTTCATCCCCGGCGCAGCCTTCTCACCAGCCGACGGGCCGTCCAATAAACTCCGCCTCGCATTCAGCGCCGTGCCGCCGGATACGATAGCCGAAGGCGTCCGCCGATTGGCCCCCGTCCTGGCGGAAGCCATTGAAGCTACCAATGAAGGAGCACCGCAATGACCGGAGTTGTGATTGTAGGAGTAGACGGCAGCGAGACCGCAATGAGGGCAGCGCAGGCCGCCCAGCAGTTGGCGATCGGCCTCGGAGCCAGCCTTCGCGTGGTGAGTGCCTTCGACAGCAACCGGACAGAGGTTGTTGAGATCGGCACGGACAAGTGGATCGTCTCCGATGCCGCCGAGGCCGAAGCTGTGGCCCGCGCAGTAGCCGAGCGTCTGGCTGACGACCGCCTTGAGGTCACCTACTCTGCAGCCCGCGGCAAGCCCGGGGAAGCTTTGGTCAAGGAAGCTGAAGTGCATGAGGCCCGCCTGATTGTGGTGGGTAATCGTCGCATGCAGGGCTTGGGCCGCGTGCTTGGAAGCGTAGCCAACACCGTGGCACACACGGCACCCTGCGATGTCTACATCGCCAAAACCGACCAGCCGTAAAGCGAGCTGAATCACGCGGCCGGGTGGGGAGTCTCACCCGGCCTTTGGCGCCCTTTAAGCAGGATCCCCAACGTCATCGTTATAAAATCGAGATGCCCCCAATGGCGCGTGCCACCTCCACTTACTAACTTCAGGGGATCATCTTTTGCTTACTTTGCAGCCGCGCCAGCGCGTGGGACACGACATTCTGCTTGCCCGCCACGGCAACCACATCAGCACCATGCGCTACGACCGGGGCAACGATCGCATCATCGCCATGCTCGACGACGGCTCCTGGGACAGCGCCCCCAACATGATCTCCCCCAGCCTTGAGATGCCCGAAACATTCGGCAGCGTCTTCCGCAAAGATTGGCGCTTCCTGTCCCTGGCGTGCGTCGCCATGGTGACCGTGGCCGCCGTCGCCATGGGCATCAGTGTTGAGATGGCAAACCACATGTCGACGACGGAACTTCAGGCGCTGCTGGTCAGTTACCCGGCGTTCTAGCGCCCTCGCGTTCCCCGGACTTAGGTCCCGCCGGGACCGCAGCCGCGGCGACCATGCCGTCGTCGAACGTGAGAGCTACCTGCCCTCCGCACTTCCGCCTGCGCAGCAGGAAAATAACGGCTCCGACTGCATGCCACGCGGCGCCCAGCAGGTACGTGAACCAGGCCAGCGAAGTCCATAGCCAGGCGATGAAGGCAAAACCCAGCACCGGCATGACCAGATTGCGCACAATCCCCGCTGCTCCCCGCTTCCGCAGGTCGAAAAAGACCACCTTGATGGTTGCCAGGTTCACCACGGCGAAGGCGACCAGAGCCCCGAAGTTGATCATGTACACCGCCTGTTCCAGCGTGATGACAAGGGCAATCAAAGACACCGCAGAGACAAGCACCGCTGCGAAGTAGGGCGTCCGGAAGCGCGGGTGCAGCCTCGCCAAGGCCTCGGGCAGAATCCTGTCCCTTCCCATGGCATAGATAACCCGGCTAACGCTCATCTGGGCAGCAGTCCCGCACAGAACCAAACCGCAAAGGTTCACGATCACGAAAACCACCATGAGCACATCCCCTCCTGCGCGCTGCATGAGTTCGGTCCCCGCGGCATCGAGGTTCATGATGGATCTCCACTCGGGAGCGATCAGACTACCGGCCACGGAAAACACGGTGTAGCCCAAGCCGGCAAAAAGCGTGGACAGGACGATGCCCCGCGGCACATCGCGTTGGGGATTCCGAGACTCTTCGGAGAGCGTGGAAACGCCATCGAATCCCAGGAAGGCAAAGGCCACAATGGCAGCGGCCGCCATCACCGGTGCGACCCCACCTTCCCCCGGAGTCAGCGGCCGGGTAAGACTGTGGAAGGACACATCCGGGGCATTGACCACTGCCAGGACGAGGAACACCAGAATCACAAGGACCGAAGCCGCCACCACCACGATGTTCATCTTCTTGATCCAAGCAACACCGATCACGCTGAAGAGCCCCACCACCATCAGGCAAATCAGGACAGCGAGCTGCGGCGGTATGACGGGCACCAGGCTATTGAGATACAAGCCGAACAGCAGGAAGTTCACCATCGGCAGGAACAAATAGTCCAGCATCATGGCCCAACCCACCAGGAATCCGACCGGGCTGCCGAAAGCCCGCGAGGCGTAGGCGTACGCACCACCAGTAACGGGGACGTGCCTGGCCATCTGGCCATAGCTATGCGCGGTGAACAGCATCGCCACCAGTGCAGCGATGTATGCGGCCGGTAAATGCCCGTCACTGATCTCCGTCCCAGCCCCATAGACCGCCACCACGGACAGGATGCCCATTGATGTCAACCCAAAAGCGATGAGCGACGGTAGGCCCAGGACACGCTTGAGCGTAGGGGCCGATTGCGGTCCATCCGTTGCGTTTTTTCCAGTGATGGTCATGGTTCTCCTTGATGCGATCCAGGTCACATAAATGAATGTTGTTCATTAGAGTAGATCGCTCATGAGCCCATGTACAGCTTTGGTATCCCAGAAAAGCCAGCGACTTGGTTCTGTATCGACTTCTCTGCGAAATTTGTAGCCTCTTTGGTGCAGTCTTCTTGCCTTTAGCGAATTTTGGTATACCTAAATGAGGAAACGAGAGGACGCGAATGATGACACAAACGCCATCGACCGGCAGCAAGGATGAGCCCTCTCCAGGGCGGGGTTTGCTGTTCACGCCGGGTTTTGTTGACGCGCATATCCACCCCGACAAAACCACATGGGGCTCCGGCTGGCTATCCCGTTCACCGGCGCACACGCTGACGGATCTCATAGGGAACGATCTGAAGGCACAGCTCGAGTTCCAAGACAGCGTCGAGGACCGGGCTTTTGCCCTCATGAGCCATGCTGTGCTCAACGGAACCATGGCAATGCGGGCCCACGTGGACGTTGCCCCGCAAATTGGCCTCAGGAACATCCACGGTGTCCGTGCAGCCGCTGAGCGTTTAGCTCCGTTCCTGGACGTTCAGGTGGTCGCCTTCCCGCAGTTCGGACTGCTGAGCAACCCCGGCACGCTCGATCTCATGGAGGCCTCCTTGGCGGACGGGGCTGACCTTGTGGGAGGCATAGACCCGGAGTCAGTGGATGGCGACCTGCATGGACATCTGGATGTCATCTACGCGCTGGCGAACAAACACGGCAGGGATCTTGACATCCACCTGCACGACGTCGGCGCAGAAGGGTTGGCGCAGCTGCGTCTCATCGCCAAACGCACCGTAATCGAAGGCATGCAGGGCAGAGTCACCATCGGGCACGGCTTTGCACTCTGCGATGCCTCACAACCCGCCCTGGGCTTTACCTTGGACGCCATGGCCGAGGCCGGAATCTGGATGGCTACCTGCGCCCTGGGAGCAGACCCCGTACCTGACCTTGACCTCTTGGAAAAGCATGGGGTCAAGGTTGCCGTCGGATCAGACGGAGTCCGCGATGCCTGGTCACCGTTCGGCACCGGCAGCATGCTGGATCGCGCACACCTGCTGGGGTACCGCACAGGAGCATCCACCGATGCCGAGTTGGAGCGTTGCTTCCGGCTTGCCAGCTCAGCTGGGGCCGAGCTTGTTGGATCCGCTGCGGTAAGGAGCTTCACCGGTTCATCATCCCCTGATCGGCTCGAATTTGCTGCGAACTCCATCCCGGAGCTTGTAGTAGACCGGCCCGCTCCTCTGCGGGTGGTGCGGGGCGGTGGAGCCGTAACCCTCGACGGTTGAGGGCACCGCACGCCTGAAGGTGCTGCGGCTACGAGGTGCTGCGGCTAGAGCATCCACTCCCGCAACAGCCACCACAGGCCGGCGATCACAATGCCTCCAAACAAGGAGCCTGCAATGACCTGCGCTAGGGTGTGGGCCCGCAAAACCAGCCGTGACCAGCCAACAGCCGGCACGAGGAGCAGCAAAGGGAGCCAAGCCGGCCCAAACATGAGGATGGCAATCACCACTGCGGCCGCCAGGGCCGAGGCATGCCCACTCATTTTCCAGAACGCACTGACGACGGCTAAAACCCCGATGCCCCCTATGAGCGCGATGATCATCACCGTGACTCCCACAGGGCCGTTAAGCAAGTGCAGCACCAGCAACCCAACTAGCACGGAAACAAGCGTCATCAGAAGCAACGCGGGCCGTTGACGGCGGTCGCTGACGTGATGGTCTGTGATCCTGCCCAGCTTCACCATCACCAGGACATAGGCCAAGGGCAACACGCAGACGAACATCGCCGCGAGCAGCCCGAACCACATGGTCCCTGGGAACCCGGGTTCCGTAGCAGGGCTGATCATCAGAAGAACGAACACGACAACCGGTGGCTGGAAAACTTCCGTCAGCACGCGGGCCACCCTGCGCATCGGCCCAGTCACCACGTGAAGCTGTCCGTGGCCGGTTTCCTCCAGTGTTGCCCCGGCGCCAGAAGTAATCCCGGCGCCAGAAGTAGTCCCGGCGCCCGCTGTTGTCCCGGCTCCGGTACGGGCTTTCTCGTCAGTCAAGCAGAAGCGCCGGTTCTTCGAGTATGGAGGCTACGTCCGCCATGAAGCGTGCGGACAAATCACCGTCTACTACGCGGTGGTCGAAGGAACCCCCGAGCGTGGTGATCCAGCGGGGAATGACCTCGCCGTCCAGGACCCAGGGCTTCTGCTTGATGGTTCCGAACGCAATGATGGCTACTTCGCCGGGGTTGATAATGGGAGTTCCTGTATCAATGCCGAGTGCGCCGATGTTGGTGATGGTCAGACTTCCACCCTGCATCTCAGCCGGCTGGGTCTTCCCTGCCCTCGCTTTGGTCGCAAGCTCGTTGAGGGCCAGGGCCAGTTCCTTGAGGGACAGGTCCTGGGCGTCCTTGATGTTGGGGACCATGAGGCCCCGAGGAGTCGCGGCGGCAATGCCCAGGTTCATGTAGTGCTTCACCTGGATTTCCGCACCACCTTTACCGTCGACGTTGTCCACCCAGGTCGCGTTGACGCTGGGGTTTCGTGCCGCGGCCCAAATCACTGCTTTGGCCAGGATAAGCAGCGGCGACACCTTGATACCTTCAAAGTCGCGGGAGACCTTTAGCCGCTTGACGAACTCCATAGTCCGGCTGGCATCCACATCCACGAAAATGCTGACGTGCGGAGCCGAGAAAGCCGAATCCACCATGGCCTTGGCGGTCGCCTTGCGTACGCCCTTGACCGGCATCCGCTCTACACGCTGGTCCTGCGGTTTCTTGGAAGCCCCCCAGAAGCTATCGGCCTGGTCAAGCTCGGCGTCGCGTTGGGCCTGGTAGCTCACCAGGTCCTCGCGGGTCACTTCGCCGCGTTGGCCGGTAGCCACCACATCTGCGAGATCGATTCCCAGATCCCGCGCGAATTTGCGTACGGGAGGCTTTGCCAGGACCTTGTTGACCAAGCCGCTGATGGTTCCGCCGATAGCGGCACCGCGGGAGGCCGCGGCCTGCGGCGCTTCGGGTTTGGCCGGCGTCCGGGGCTCCGGTGTACGGGATTCCGCTGTACGAGATTCTGCCGCGACCACGGCGGAGGCCGCCGTCGTGCGGTGTGCAACCGAAGCTTCGGCTGCTTTGGCTTCAACGGCTGCCTGATGGTCCTGTACGGTGCCCTCCGCGCTCTCGGCGATGGTGGCTGCCTCAACCACTGACCCGGCTGGGCGTTTGCGCGCACGTCGCTTGACGGCGTCGGCCTTGGGGCCGGAACCGACCAACGGCCCGCCGGCCGGACGGTTGTCATCGCCGTCGTCGGTAGGCAGCTTGCCGTAAAGGGGCGTCTCGACGACGGGGGCCTCCGGAGCAGCCGGCGTTACCGGTGCAGCGTCCCCGTCCTGTTCTTCCGAAACAGCGATGATCGCCGTGCCCACCTCAACCGTGATGCCTTCCTCAACCAGCAGCTCGGTGACAGTACCCGCAAAAGGCGAAGGGAGCTCGACGAGGGACTTGGCGGTCTCGATCTCGCACAGGACGTCGTTGATGGCAACGACGTCACCCGGCTTGACCTTCCAAGCCACTACCTCGGCCTCGGTCAGGCCTTCGCCAACGTCCGGCAGGTTGAATTTCTTTACAGTCACAGTGGTCCTCGTTTTCCGGTTACCCGGCAGCGAAGCCGGGCTGGATCAGGGCGGTTAGTAGGACGGCGGTGAACAGGCGGTCCTGGTGGAACCGGCGGTTCTAGTAAGAGAAGGAGCGGTCGAGCGCCTCAAGGATTTTGTCGATGTCCGGCAAGTAGTCCTCTTCCACCTTGGCGACGGGGTACGGCATGTGGAATCCACCGACTCGGATGACCGGTGACTCCAGGTGCAGGAATGCCCGTTCACTGATGCGGGCAGCGATCTCTCCGCCGATGCCACCGAACGTGGGGGCCTCGTGGGCTACGATCAACCGGCCAGTCTTCTTTACCGACGCTTCCACAGTGTCGAAGTCCAGAGGTGAGATGGAACGGAGATCGATGACTTCAATGCTCCGCCCGTCCTCCGTGGCAGCGTTCGCCGCCGCCAGAGCCACTGGCACCAGCGGGCCATAGGCCACGATGGTTGCATTCGTGCCTTCGCGGACAACGTGCGCTTTGAAGGGGTCCTCGGACAGCCCGGCGTCCTCTACATCAACCTCACCCTTGAGCCAGTAACGGCGCTTGGGTTCGAAGAAGATCACGGGGTCCTGGCATTCAATGGCCTTCTGGATCATCCAGTACGCATCGTGGGCGTTTGAAGGCGAAATGATGCGTAGGCCGGCAGTGTGCGCGAAGAGCGCCTCGGGAGACTCGGAGTGATGCTCGATGGAGCCGATGCCGCCGCCGTACGGGATGCGGATGACCACAGGAACGGTCAACTTCCCGAGGCTGCGCGCGTGGATCTTGGCCAGCTGGGTGGTGATCTGGTTGAAAGCCGGGTAGACGAAGCCGTCGAACTGGATCTCGCAGACCGGCGAGTATCCGCGCAGCGCCAAGCCAATGGCAGTGCCGACGATGCCCGATTCAGCCAACGGGGTGTCCACGACGCGTTCGTCGCCGAACTCTTTGATCAAGCCATCGGTGACACGGTAAACACCGCCCAGGTGACCGATGTCCTCGCCCATCAGCAAGGACTTGGGGTTGTTCGTCAGCGATGCCCGGAGACCTTCATTGATGGCCTTCGCAATGGTCATTGTTGCCATCAGTTCGCTGCCTCCTGGTCGCTCTCAAAGCCGGCCGAGTATTCCTCGAACCAAGCAAGTTCTTCCGCAATCAGCGGGTGTTGTTCGGCGTACACGCTGGCGAAAGCATCGCGGATGTCCGGGACCTCGAGGCCATGTGTTGTGCTGCGGACGTACTTGGCGAGTTCATCGCCGTCGGCCTTTACTTGGTCGAAGAACGCTTCGTCCGCCAGGCCTTCGGTGCGCAGGTACTTCTCCAAGCGGTCCAGCGGATCCTTTTCGCGCCAGGCAGCTTCTTCCGCGGATTCCCGGTACTTCGTGGGGTCATCGGCAGTGGTGTGTGCACCTACCCGGTAGGTGTAGGCCTCAATGAGCACAGGGCCCCGGCCCTCGCGGGCATGCTCGAGAGCCCACTCGGTAACAGCGTGGACGGCGATGACATCGTTTCCGTCCACCCTGATTCCCGGGAAACCGTAGCCCTTGGCACGGTTGGCCAACGGAACCTTGGTCTGGACCTCTGTGGGCACCGAAATGGCCCAGTGATTGTTCTGGCAGAAAAACACCACAGGAGCGTTGTACGACGCAGCGAAGACCATGGACTCGTGGACGTCGCCTTCAGAGCTTGCGCCATCACCGAAGTAGGCGATAACCGCTGCATTGGGGTCCGCGGAATCTGTAGCCGCAGCGAGCTTCTGGTCTCTCTGGATGCCCATGGCATAGCCAACTGCGTGGAGTGTTTGAGCTGCGAGGACCAAGGTGTACAGGTGGAAGTTGTTCTCCCGGGGATCCCAGCCGCCGTTGGAGACGCCACGGAACTGCTTGAGTAGTTCGGCAAGGTCCACGTTGCGGACCAGGGCGACGCCGTGTTCGCGGTAGGTGGGGAAAATGTAGTCCTGCGACTGGCTTGCGTGGGCCGAACCGATCTGCGCGGCCTCCTGACCGGTCAGCGGTACCCACAAGGCAAGCTCACCCTGACGCTGCAGTGCCGTGGCTTCCTGGTCAAAGCGTCGGATCCTTGCCATGTCTGTGTAGAAGACACGGAGTTTCTCGGGGTCAATCCGCTTGGCGTAGTCCGAAAAGACGGGATCGGATCCCAATGTCCCGTCAGGTCCGAGCAACTGCACCATTTCCACTGGTTCGCCTGGCGCGGCTGCTGCCGCGGTGGTTGCCGCGAGAGTTTCTTCCGTCCCGGGGGGCAGTTGTGTCGAGCCCATTCCGTCTCCTTGCTTGCCGTGGCGAGGCGCCGGGCAATGTCTGTCGCTGGGATATATGCCCGTTCCGGAATGCATTCCGGAACGGGCATATATTTTGGCTTTCGTCCCTTACTTTATCGGCAGTAAGTAGCGTTGGCGCATTTGTTAACCGCTAGGAACCTTGCGGAGCCTTTGTATAACCTGCACAGAGATCCAAGAAGCGGGTGTTGGCTTCCACCTCGCCAATGCTGACTCGTACACCCTCGTTTCCAAAGGCACGGACTGACAGGGCCTGTTCCGCCGCCAAAGCAGCAAACTCCGCGCTGTGCTCCCCAAGATTCAACCAAACAAAGTTGCCTTGAGCCTCTGGAACAAACCAACCGAGTTCCCTCAGGCCAGCCGTCACGCGATCCCGTTCATCCACCAGGCTTTGTACCCTTTCCACAACCTGATCGAAATTCTCGATGGACGTAACGGCAGCTCGCTCCGCAATCTGGGAAACGGCGAACGGAGTGGCCGTCACCCGGAGATGCTGGGTCAGCAAGGGACCGGAGACACTGTAGCCAACGCGCAGGCCAGCCAGGCCGTGCGCTTTGGAGAAGGTCCTCAGAACCACCACATTGGGGTATTTACGGTAGAGCTTGATGCCGTCCACAGCCTCCGCATCCCGGACGAACTCCTGGTACGCCTCATCGATGACAACCACCACATTTGGCGGCACCGCCTGGATGAAGCGTTCCGTTTCCTCGGCCGTAAGGATGGGACCAGTAGGGTTGTTCGGCGTACACAGGAGGATGACCTTGGTGCGGACGGTTACTGCGGCAGCCATGGTTTGGAGGTCGTGGCGCCCGTCCGGCAGCAGCGGAATTTGGACACTTGCTGCCCCGGCGAGGCCGACGCAGATGGGGTACGCCTCGAAGGAGCGCCAGGCGTAAATCACCTCGTCCTGCTTACCGTCGTCATTCTGCCCTGCAAAGGTGCCCAGGATTTGGTTCAGTGCCCCCAGGCTGCCGGCGCCCGTGACAACATCGTCAGCCGGAACATCAAGGAAGTCAGCCAAGGCGTTACGCAGCTTTGTGGCCAGCGGGTCCGGATAGCGATTGATATCGGTCTGATCTGCGATTGCCTGCAACACTGCAGGAATCGGAGGCAGAGGGTTTTCGTTGGACGACAATTTATAGCTGGTGAGGCCCGCAATCGCAGCAGGTGGTTTACCAGCTGCATATTTGGGGAGCCTGTCCACGACCGGACGAGGGATTACGCCCTCCGGTACGTTGTCAGTAGTAGTCATGGCTTCAAGCCTACTTGCCCACCCATGGCTGACACCGAGCTCTTTAACAGCAGCGTGTGAAAGCATGGGTCCATGGGTTCATTCATCATTCGTGTCTTGATCAACGGGCTTGCCTTGTGGGTTGCAACCTGGCTCCTGCAAGGCATGGACATCTCCACCAGCGCCACGGAATCGGCCGCGGCCAACGCCGGACTCACCCAGGGCGCAGACACCGCCGGCATCATCCTGGCGTACCTGTTCATCGGCCTGATCTTCGGAGTGGTGAACGCCTTCGTCCGCCCCTTGGTCAGGCTGTTGTCCCTTCCGGTGACCATCCTGACGCTGGGTCTGTTCACTATCGTGATCAATGCAGCCATGCTGTACCTGACGGCATGGCTGAGTACCTTCACGCCCGTGCACCTCACTATTGACTCCTTCTTCTGGACAGCAATCCTTGCCTCCATCATCATCAGCATCATTTCCATGGTGGCGGGCCTTATTCCGGGTGCCAAGAAGCGCTAACACTTCCCCATCCGGACACGTCCGTACGAGCCCTACCTTGTTGCAGCTCCCTGCTTAGTCTTCTGGATGGTAGGTGGCGAGGGTGGGTGTGGAGACGGCGGTTGGACCGGAAGCGGAGCTCTTTCCAGCTTGAACCGAGTCACCTTGGCAACGCCGCCCACGCCCACAACACCAACAAACGCTGCAGTCGAGGCTGCCAGTGACTCGTCATGGCTCGCGGTCACCAGCGCAGCTCCTGCAGCATAGTTCTCCTGGGAATGTCCGGGGCCGATGCCGGGATCCTGCCCGTCCGGAGTTTTGACCTCATTTGTCAGCGTCACCGTCACCCGGTCTTTTGTGTCGACGTTAACTCGGCCTTCGGCTCCAGGAACCCAGTCTTGGGTATGTTCCAAATGCAGTGAACTGATACCGGGCTCGGGGGTGATGCCTCCCACGGGCGATCCGGCCGTGAGCACATACTTAAGGTCGAATTCTTCGAGGAACGCCCTGTTCTGGCTGAGATTCATGGCGTGGAGACCTCCTTGGCTATGTCCTACTGCCACCACTTGATCGCCCGCCTCAGCTCCGGCTTCACGGAGTGCCTGGCCAACGGCAGAGACAACTTCTTCAGAGTCGTATCCCAGTGCTTCGCCAATTCCCTGCGTGTCGAAGGGGTTGGAGCTGGGTGAATGAGGTTGGGTGCCCGGGATCAGTACCATCCAAGAAGGCGAGCCGCTGTTGTCGAGGCAGATAATCTCAATCTCACCGTCGTTGCGGGCATGGAGTCTCTCGAGACGACGAAGGCTTTCCGCCATGGACGGTTCCATATCCTCGACCGATTCGTCCATCTTTTCGATGCTGACGGGTCTTGG
Organism: Paenarthrobacter sp. TYUT067; assembly: GCF_023656375.1. NCBI lineage: Bacteria > Bacillati > Actinomycetota > Actinomycetes > Micrococcales > Micrococcaceae > Paenarthrobacter > Paenarthrobacter sp. TYUT067. Next base: position 5,019 of record NZ_JAMOIT010000034.1, on the reverse strand, counting down.
TCGCATGTCCGAAAGCCGGGGCACCTCAAGGATCTGGTGAACGACGCCCCCTGGAGTCGTCCAGAATGGAAGAAGACCTGAGGCCAGATAGTTGCTCATATCCCGGGTAGGCGGCCAGGCCGGCTTTATCTCGCTAAGGTTCGGGAGCAGCGGCAGGACGTTTTTGGCTTCCCCTTCCACATAATCCCGGTGGCTTGCCCGCACACTTGCGCTGACCTCCACCAGTTCCTGCCGGACTCTTCCCACTTCCTTGCGGCTCTCGGCCACAGCATTGAGGGCTTTGCAGCCTGTTTCATAGGAGTCGTACAGAAAGGGTTCCAGGCCGTCTTGGACCTGGCGGGCCTCGTTTTCTATACCCACTAGTTGTTGAACCAGTCCATCGAGCGTTCCCGCGCCGCGGAGGAGTTCTTCGAGCTGAAAAGACATTCCGCCCACACCTCCCCTGATACTGAGGATTCCATCGTTGGCCGGAGGGGTGGGCTGCGGCGCTGCGCCGGCCCCGACGGGAGCTGAATCTGCCATCACTGCCCCCGTTCGCTGGAGACGGAGACGTTCTGAGAGTGCCTGAGCACCACCGCCACTGCGGCCTCCAGAGACTCACGTGCTCGCATCAGCGCTGAAGCATGCAAGGCAAGGGTTGTCCTGTATGCCCGCCCGGCAGGGGAGAGCCAGTCGTCTACCTGGGCTCTGCGCAGCGACGCAAGGACCACGTCCACTTGGTCCACGCACGATTGCATTCGCCAGGCCAACCTCTGTACTTCATGGCTTCGGGAAGCGCACTGCAAGGGATCAAATATGGGCGGGTTGGGTGCAGGCATCAAGCCGACGCTCATTGTCTGTGTACTCCATTGATTGTTCTGCTGATCGATAAGGTCGACGCTACGGAGCAGCAGAACCCACCGGAAGTTGCTTTGTCGCTTATGTGGATAACCTGAACGGCCGTCCACATAGCCTCGTCATGGTCTGCATGACCCCTCGCGGAACATGAAAGAATAGGCATCATGGCTGAATCCCTCCGCGTGTCTCTCGCTTCCGAACCCCTCGCCCTTGGCGCCCTCGACGGGCGCTACCGTGCCGCCGTCGCGCCCCTCGTGGATTACTTGTCCGAGGCCGCGCTTAACCGCGATCGCGTTCACGTCGAGGTCGAGTGGCTCATCCACCTGACCAGCCAGTCCGTTCTGCCCGGTGCCGGGCCTCTGTCTGACCAGCAGGTGGCCCAGTTGCGTGCCATCGTTACCGAATTCAATGCTGCGTCCGTCAACGAACTCGCGGAAATAGAAGCCGTCACCGTCCACGACGTCAAAGCTGTTGAGTACTACATCGGCCGCCGGCTAGGGGCACTCGGCATCGAGAACCTCACCGCCATGGTGCACTTCGGTTGCACGTCCGAGGACATCAACAACCTTTCCTACGCTGTGGGAATCAAGGGTGCGGTGGAGGATGTGTGGCTGCCCAACGCCACCGCCCTGGTGAAGCAGATCGAGGCCATGGCCGAGGCAAACCGCTCCGTGCCCATGCTGTCCCGCACCCACGGCCAGCCAGCCACGCCCACCACCTTGGGCAAGGAACTTGCTGTCATTGCTCACCGTTTGAACCGCCAGTTGGCGCGCATCGCCAAGACTGAGTACCTCGGCAAGATCAACGGCGCCACCGGAACGTACGCAGCCCACGTGGCTTCAGTTCCCAGCGCTGACTGGGAAGCGGTCGCCAAGACGTTCGTGGAAGGCCTGGGCCTCACGTGGAACCCGCTCACGACGCAGATCGAGAGCCACGACTGGCAGGCTGAGCTGTACGCAGACATCGCGCGCTTCAACCGCATCCTGCACAACGTTTGCACGGACATCTGGAGCTACATCTCCATCGGCTACTTCCGTCAGATTCCGGTTGCCGGGGCCACCGGCTCCTCCACCATGCCGCACAAGGTGAACCCGATCCGCTTCGAGAACGCCGAAGCCAACCTGGAAATCTCCAACGGGCTCTTGGACACTTTGGGGGCCACCCTGGTGACCTCCCGCTGGCAGCGCGACCTTACGGACTCCTCGTCGCAGCGGAACATCGGCGTCGCATTCGGCCACTCGTTGCTCGCCATCTCCAATGTGGCCAAGGGTTTGAAGGCCCTCGACGTCGCAGAAGAGGTCCTCGCGGGCGATCTCGACACCAACTGGGAAGTCCTTGGCGAAGCCATTCAGATGGTCATGCGGGCCGAGGCAATTGCCGGCGTCGAAGGCATGGAAAACCCTTACGAGCGCCTCAAGGACCTTACCCGCGGCCAGCGTGTGGACGGCGCCCGCATGCAGGAATTCGTGCAGGGTCTTGGCCTCTCCGCTGACGCCGAAGCCCGCCTGCTCGCGCTGACCCCGGGCAAGTACACCGGCATCGCGGACAAACTGGTGGACCACCTTCAGTAGGGATCATCTGTTGTAGTACAGAACGCTCGACGACGGCGGGCCGGGGCTGGGGGGGCCCCCCCCCCC
>NZ_JAMOIT010000034.1:0-2535 GCF_023656375.1 Paenarthrobacter sp. TYUT067 | reverse complement strand
TGAACCGTGGGTGACCAGCCGCGACGGCTACTCCCCCGCAGACGTGCTGCCCGCCGTCGTCTTTATCCAGCGATCGGCGATTAGGCTGGTGAACAGAAGTGCGTTCCATCCCAGTTGCTGCTACCGGAGCCAGGCGGTACCCGTAGGACACGGCGTGTCGGGCTATTCCGGTGCCCAGCCGGCTGGTTGGCTGGGAGTAACCGGGCAGGAGCGCGGGAGGCGAGCAAGGCCGAAACTGTTGCATCGGAAGGAGCGGAGCACCCATGAAGCTCCTGTTGATCAGGCACGGACAGACACCCGGCAACGTCGCAGGCCAGTTGGACACTGCGTTCCCGGGCCCCGGGCTGACCAAGCTCGGTGAGCGCCAGGCGTCCGCCCTGCCGAAGGCTCTGGCCCATGAAGCAATCGAAGCCCTGTACACCTCCACCCTGCTGCGCACTCAGCGGACCGTCGCTCCCCTGGCGAAAGCTACCGGATTGGAGCCGGCAATCCTGGACGGAGTCCATGAGATCGAGGCCGGCTCACTTGAAAAGAAGACCGACCACGAATCTCACCGCCGTTACATGAGCACCGTCTTTGCGTGGACGGATGGCCACTTGGATGTGCGCATGCCCGGGGCTTCTGACGGACACGACTTCTTTGCCAGATTTGACGATTCAGTCCAGCAGGTTGCGGCCGCAGGACATTCGACGGCGGCAATCGTCAGCCACGGTGCTGCTATCCGTTGCTGGGCGGGCCGTCGGGCGACAGACATCGACACCGTGTTCGCCGAAACGCATCAGCTCCCCAACACCGGGATTGTTGCGTTGGAAGGGGACCCGGAAAGCGGATGGCGGGTGCTGCACTGGGACCAAATCCCCGGCGGAGGCACGGCGCTGGCAGACCACACCGCCGATGACCCGACGGGCGAGGCACTTCACCCCTGATTCCATACTGCCCATGCCGGCGCACCGTCCGCCTTGCACGCTGCGGGCCCTACTCTGCACGCTGCGGGGCCTGCTCTGCACGCTGCGGGGCCTGCCCTGCTCGGTAAAACCACCCATAAGGGCGCAGAGCGGGCCTCACAACGCAAGAAAGTCCCGCAATTCTCCCACCCCTTACGCGCAGGAAACACCGCGGTAACCGCAGCTCCCTAGGCTTAGTACGCATAGACACCTCCCCGAACCCCGGCGAAAAGAGGCAATGATGCAGACCAACCCACGGCTCAACATCCGGCAGGTAACTTGGGCGAACCCCGTGGGCGCAGACCTCCGCGCCGCACAACAGGCAGAACTTGATGCGAGGTTCGGAACCACGGACCACGAACCTGGACCCCCGCCGACGGAAGCGGACACGGCAGTTTTTGTGGTGGCCTACGAGAAGTGCTCTGGCCAACCTTTGGGATGCGGCGGATTACGGATGCTGGATGAAAACACCGCCGAGATCAAGAGGCTATATGTGGTCCCTTATGCCAGGGGCTCCGGAGTGGCAAGCTCCATTCTCGCCGCGCTCGAGGCACAGGCTCATTCCCACGGGTTCACGGTGATCGCAGCTGAGGCAGGATCAGCGCAATCGGACGGCAGAAGCTTCTACGAGAGCGCAGGCTTTGCCGCCGTGCCGAACTTCGGCCCGTACGTCGGTGCCAGCGGGTCGTATTGCTATTCGAAGCGAATCGACTCACACAGCGCCTCCCACACGGCGATGGCCTAACGGAGGGGACGGCTGAGAGTTCAGGCACAATATCAAGCGAAGGTTGCGCCAGTTCGATAATCTCGGATTATGGAAAAAGCAGACATCACCTTCCGCACCCGCAAATGGGTGCGGCCCGAGGACCTCAATGCCAACGGCACACTCTTTGGTGGCAGCCTGCTGAAGTGGATCGATGAAGAGGCCGCGATCTACGCCATTCTCCAATTGGGCAATGGCCGCGCCGTCACCAAGTACATATCCGAGATCAACTTCGTCAGTTCCGCGGTCCAGGGTGATCTGGTGGAGATGGGGTTGACCGCGAAGCGCTTCGGCCGCACGTCCTTGACCATGCGCGCCGAGGTCCGCAATATGATCACCCGCGAAGCAATCCTGACCATCGAGGAAATCGTCTTCGTGAATCTTGGGCCCGATGGCCGCCCGCAACCGCACGGCTACACGGAAATCACGTATGACCGCGACCGCATCCCCACGCACCACCTGACGGAAACGCTCGACGAAGACTGAACCACGCGCCGTCGGGCGCTTTATCACTGCAGGTAACGGAACATCACTGCAGGTACCGGAAAACGGTCCATGTGCGGGAGTTCAGGCAGCAGTCGGCGGTATGCCGTGCACTGAAGGTCGCCTTCCGGCCAGCCCCTGCCGAGCGGAACATTGCCTTTCCCCCGCATGCCAGGCAGACCAACTGCTGCCTACGTGGCTCCTGCCAGTGTTCGTCGAGGTTATCGAAGTCCTCGGCATCCCAGTCTTTCCGGTCAGCGAGGCACAGTGCCCTTCTCATCGACTGTGGCTTTCGAGTAGTAAACATCCTTATACGGGGTGCTGGCGGCCGCGATTAACGCGGCC
>NZ_JAMOIT010000033.1:0-30206 GCF_023656375.1 Paenarthrobacter sp. TYUT067 | reverse complement strand
GCATGGCGACGGGCCCCTTTCACTTTTGTTGATGCCCGGGCTAGTGGGCGACGGTGGCTGCTTCCACTGGTGGCGTGCCGTGGGTGTGGAAGGACTCGATGGTTTTCAGCCCCCAAGCCTGACCCTTCTTCCGCTCTTCCTCAGTCCAGTTGACTGTCTTCCAATCAGGGTCCAGAACCAGCCGGGCGCCGGCGTTGCACAATTCGATGCGGTTGCCGCCAGGTTCGTAAACGTAGAGGAAGAAAGTTTGCTGGATCGCGTGCTTGTGCGGGCCGGTCTCTATGAAAACGCCCTGCTCCAAAGCGATGTCGGCGGCCCGGAGGATATCGGCGCGGGTGTCCGTGGCGAAGGCGATGTGGTGCAGGCGCCCGGAAGTGCCGGTACGGTCGCGGGTATAGACAGCGTCGTATCCCTTGTTGGTGAAAGTAGTCCAGCTTCCTGCTACGGATCCGTTATCCAGGACGATTTGTTCAGTGACGAGTGCTCCAAGCATGTCCTGCAGGAAGTCCCGGTTCGCTTCGACATCGACACCGAGGTAGTTAATGTGGTCCAGCCGGCGCACTCCAACCCCACGGCCGGGATAGGCCTGCGCTTGGTTTTTCAGGGACGGCTTGGATTCGGACGGTGCGGAAAACCTTTCAGATTCCCAGTACAGGGCAAGTTCATGCCCGTCCGGATCCCGGAAAACGTAGGTCGGACCGTATCCTGGGTCTCCGTCTTCCCACCCGATGCCGTATCCGGCGGCCTCGATGGCCGCCACCCGCCCGTTGAGCGCTTCTTGGCTTGCTGCACGCAGGTGCGTGCGCTGAATGCCTGATGTTTCATGCTGGGACAGGGAAATGGTGTGGTGCTCGTACTCGTCCCAGGTCCGCAGGAAAACCTTGCCGTCCTGTTCCCCGTTAAGGGACATGCCCAGGTAGTTCACAAAGAAATCGACGCTCTGCTCAAGTACAGGCGTATTCAAGTGCAAATGGGACAGGTGCGCGACTTCATGCCGGAGGGGCATCGCAGTCTCCTAATCGTTAGTTGGTGGATTATTTCCGAGAGGTCTATTTGCGGAAGATGATGGTCGTATTGCCATCGCGCAAGATGCGATCTTCGCTATGCCAAGCCACGGCCTTGGCTAGAACCAACCGCTCGACGTCTGCGCCTCTCTGCATCAACTCAGCCGCAGTGTTCGCATGGGTTACGCGTACGACGTCCTGTTCGATGATCGGTCCCTCGTCGAGGTCTTCGGTCACGTAGTGCGCCGTAGCGCCAATGAGCTTGACGCCGCGTTCCTTGGCTTTCTGGTACGGCCCGGCCCCGATGAAGGCTGGAAGGAACGAATGATGGATGTTGATAACCGGTACACCCACCTGGTCCAGGAAATCGGATGAGAGAATCTGCATGTAGCGGGCCAGCACAACGAAGTCGACGTTCCCCTTCAGGAGCTCGAGATGACGACGTTCGGCTGTGGCCTTGTCATCCTTCGCGACCGGAACATGGATGTACGGAATGTTGAATTGCCTCACATCGTCGCCGAGATCAGGGTGGTTCGATATCACCATGCTGATATCGATGTTGAAGTCGCCGCGACGATGACGCCACAGAAGATCAAGAAGGCAGTGGTCAATCTTGGAGACAAAGATGGCCACACGTTTGCGCTTCGTGGCCTCCACCAGCTCCCAGTCCAAGCCCAGTGATCCCAGTTTGTCTACTAGTGAAACGCGCAGTTCGTCAATCCGGGTTCCGAGATCTGGCATATGGAATTCCGTACGTTGGAAGAATCGGCCGCTTTCCGGGTCCGTGGAGTACTGGTCCAGGGAGACGATATTGGCCCCAAGTTCCGCGAGCAAGGTCGAGACGCCCGAGACAATGCCGGGTCTGTCCTGGCCGCGGACAAGGAGCCGGCCAATCTCACTCCGCGTTTGGCTATTGATGGTCATCATTGTCCTTTGCTTGATGCCGGTCGATCCCGGCAGGTTCTTCTGGTGCGGAGTACGCCGTTTAGCGCAGAGACTCCAATGTTTTCTGTCGCCAAGCCTCTGCTCCGGCTACGTCGTTGAACGTGAAGAGCCGCAGTCCCTGGATGTTCGCTTTGGAAGAGGGCAGACTGTCCGACAGGCCTCCCACAAGCTGGTTCGGGCTGAATCCCTCGGGGGAAAAGAACTTGCCCAGCAGGCCCCGTTGCTTTTGAAGGAATCTTGCTGATTGGCCAAGGCCGATACCGGCCGAGATTCGAATGAGCTTCTGCCTGCTGACGGGCCCGGGGACGCCTACGATGATGGGGACATTTACCCCGCGTGAAGCCACTTCCTGAGCCCAACGCAGGATGGTGTCAGCACTGAAACACATCTGGGTCACGATGCGGGAAGCAAAGGGTGCTTTTGCCTCAAGAGCTGCCCATAGGTCTGCGTCCGCGATTTTGGCGTGCCCCTCGGGGTACCCCGTAATGCCGATGTCGAACGGCTTGCCCATCTCACCAAACGCCCTGAGCAGCTCAAGGGCGTCCGTGAATTCGCCTGCAGGCTCGGCAGCATCTCCGCCCAGCACAAACACCCGTTCGACCGAGGCTTCTTGGAGGCGGGCAGTGATTTCTGCCAATTCCGCCCGGTCCCTGATCTGCCGGGCCGGCAGGTGGGGGTTGACGTTATACCCCCGCCTGCTCAGCCTGGTCGCCAGATCGATCGTTGCATCGATTCCTTTGGCTTCAGTGACAGTGATGGTGATGGGAACTTCCGTAGGCACATGTTCCAGCACCGTGTCCTCGGTGCCTTTGAAAGGCATGACCTCATAGCTCGCGCCGCCAACGAGACGGGCCAGTTCGCTCCGGTTCCGGGAACGTGCGGGGCGTATCATGACGGACACTTGCCATCACTCCTTCGCATGATGAATCCCTAGGCCTTGCGGTAGGTTTCGCGGGCGAACTGGACGTAGGGTGCCGGGGCGACAGTGGCACGAATTTCGACCTGGCGGTGTTTCTCGACGGTCGGTTTGGAGGAGTTCTCCTTTTCCCCCCACAGCACGGTAAGTTCCGTGCCCGGTTCGGCGACCGCAGGGTCGACGCTTGCCAGGGAGACCATGAGGTGCTCGTTGGCGATGTAGCCGGCATCCATGGAAAGGCCTACTCGTTTGCCGTCCTTGAGGACCTGGTCGATCTGGAAGAGCGCATACCGCGCCTTCGGCATTTCGATGTACTTCGCCGGCGTCCCCGGCTGGTAGAGGCTGCCGATGGCCGCAGTGACGTCGTCACTGTTCCAGACAAGCGTGACCTTTACTTTGTTGGTCTCGGTCGCGATCTTTTCCAAGGCTTCGCGGCCGACGAAGTCGTGGTCAAAGGCCACGATGCGTCCGTAACCGATGTCGTACGGGGTGACGTAGTACTCTTCGATGTTCTCGGAGTCCATGCTTCCGCCGAGGGATCCCATTTCCTTGGCGTCAAGCCATTCGCGGTACGCCTTCAGATTTTCGCCGAAGATTGCCGGCATGGGCGACGGGATCCAGGCTGATTCCAGGTTTGCGGTGGAGTAAGCCTTCGCTCCGGCGCGAACAAGGCTGTAGTCCTTGCCCGCCTCGAGCAGCGCAGCGAGGACTTCCTGGCCTTCTTCCCACGGCCCAAAAAGCTCAAAGCCGGGCTGCCCCGCCATGCCGTGGCGGATTCCACGTACGCGTTTGCCGGCGATGGTGAAATCTGCCATGTGGAAGAACTTCACCGATGGCACGGCAGCTCCGCTTGCCTGCTCAAGAATCTTCAGTGCAGTAGGACCCTGGAGTTCGTACCGGTAGATCTTGGGCGGGCCGGAAACGCGGTCGTAAGAGTTTTCGTCACGCTCAACCTGGGCGTTGTAGTCGCCGATGCTCAGGTTGTACTGGATCCAGTTCAGAACCATCGGGTGCCCGACAAGGTCGAAGCTTTCCTCGTCGAGGTAAACAAGGACAGCATCACCGATGAACTGACCCTCCGGGTTGACTGCAACGTATTGCTTCGCCTGACCGGGCGCGAAGTTCTTGAAGCTGTTGACCCCGTGGTCCTGAAGCAGCTTAAAGGCATCCGGGCCGGTGATGTAGAGATCAGTCATGTGGTGCGACTGGTCAAGCAGGGCACACCCTTCGCGCCAAGCGCTCTGCTCCGAACGCCAGTTGGTGAACTCGGCCGCAACCGGGAATGTGTGCGGACGGATCGGGGAATTCCGGAGAAGGGCAACCGGTCCCCCGCTGCGCTCAATGGCTGCTTCCATATTCTCGACGGTCACGGGTCAAAACCTCCTGATAGATGATGGGCCGTCCAACTCGCCGAGGAAAGGTGTCGACATCCTTGGCGAAGTGGGCGTGATCACATGGTAGTCAGATGCCAACCAAATTGGCAACAATTTTAGGAGACGTTCTCGGTGGGCCGACTCTGGGCCCGGATAAATTAAGTTTTTGGTGACGATATTGTCAACAATAAAGTTGACGGTTACATTTGGTAGACCGTTGTTGAGGACGGCCCGTTTGACGTGAACCGCATACCAGAAGGCAGGACGGCGGCATGAATCCAGAAACCCACGGCACACAATGGGCCATCCCATGCTGGTTCATGCGCGGCGGTACTTCCAAGGGGCCCTTCTTTCGGGGCTCGGACCTTCCCGCCGCCGTCGAGGCCCGCGACAGCGTCCTCTTGGCAGCCATGGGTTCTCCGGATCCCCGCCAAATCGACGGACTGGGCGGGGCCCATCCTCTTACGAGCAAAGCCGGCATCGTCGCGCCCAGCACCAGGACCGGCGTGGATCTGGAGTTTCTTTTTGCTCAGATTCAGCCCTCGAGCACACGGGTGGACACCACTGCCAATTGTGGCAACATGCTCGCAGCGGTGGTTCCCTTCGCCATCGAATCAGGACTGCTGGAACCTGGCGGTGACACCGCCACCGCGCGGGTCATCACCCTCAACACCGGATTGGTCGCCGAAATCACGGTCCCAACCCCCTCTGACGGCCAGAAGCGTTTCGTCGAGTACAGCGGAGATGCACGTATTGACGGTGTCCCGGGGACCGCAGCGCCGGTCGAAATCAATTTCCTGGACACAGCGGGGTCGGTCTGTAACTCACTTCTACCCACCGGCAACCTCCGCGACACCGTCGATATCCGTGGCCTCGGCGCTGTTGATGTCACCTGCATAGACAACGGCATGCCCTTGGTGATCATTCAGGCAGCCGCGCTTGAGCGCACCGGCTATGAGAGCGTCGACGACCTCAACCGTGATACCGAGCTGAAGACCAAGCTGGAAGACCTGCGAATCAGTTGCGGGAAGCTCATGGGTTTGGGAGACGTCACTGACAGGAACTACCCGAAAATGACCCTTGTTTCACCCCCGAAAAACCGCGGCGCCATCAACACCCGCAGTTTCATCCCACATGTTTGCCACCAGTCCATTGGCGTTCTTGCCGCTGTCACTGCGGCAACTGCAGCTGTCCTGAAAGGGACGGTAGCGCACGACATCGCAACTTTCCCGGACGGGACCGAACCAGAAGTATCCGTAGAGCACCCCTCCGGAGAGTTCACCGTCAAGCTCGGCTTGGATCCCGCCAACCCCGCGCACGTCATGAAGTCCGCGCTACTCCGCACAGCCCGGCTCGTGATGGCCGGCAACGTCATGGTCCCCCTCTCGCTTCGAACCCCAACGGACACCGCAACCCCGCCATCTTCGGCTTCGCAGGAGCACACACAATGATCATCGACATTCACGGCCACTACACGACAGCCCCGCCAGCACTAGGGCAGTGGCGTGATCGACAAATCGCCGGGCTCACAGACCCCCTCATGGCCCCCCGACCTTCAGAGCTGCAAATCTCGGACGACGACCTTCGCGAAAGCATCGAACAAAATCAGTTGCGTCTGATGGATCAGCGAGGCATTGACCTGACAGTCTTTTCACCCCGCGCCTCCTTCATGGCACACCACGTGGGGCGGTTCGAAACATCCGCGGAATGGGCAGCCATCTGCAACGAGTTGTGCTTCCGCGTCAGCGAGCTCTACCCCGAACGCTTCGTGCCCGCGGCGATGCTTCCCCAATCACCCGGCGTTGACCCTGCCACCTGCCTCCCCGAGCTCACGCGTTGTGTTGAGGAGTATGGCGCCGTGGCACTGAACCTGAATCCCGACCCTTCCGGCGGCCACTGGACCGCGCCACCGTTGACCGACCGGTCCTGGTATCCCATCTACGAGAAGATGGTGGAATATGACATCCCGGCAATGGTGCATGTCAGCACCAGCATCAACCCCGCCTTCCACACCACCGGCGCCCACTATCTGAACGCGGACACGACAGCATTCATGCAGTTGATCGAAGGGGACCTCTATAAAGACTTCCCCACACTGAAACTGGTTATCCCCCATGGCGGCGGCGCCGTGCCCTATCACTGGGGCCGTTTCCGAGGTTTGGCCATGGCACTGAACAAGCCAGCACTGGAACAGCACTTACTCAACAACGTATTCTTCGACACCTGCGTCTACCACCAGCCCGGCATCGACCTCCTGCTGGATGTCATCCCCAGCAAAAACATCCTCTTCGCCTCCGAAATGATCGGCGCCGTACGGGGCATCGACCCCTGCACCGGTCACAACTTCGACGACACCGCCCGGTATATCGAGTCTGCTGGGCTCAACGAAACTGACTTTGCTGCGATTACCGAACACAACGCCCGAACCGTCTACCCACGCCTGAATGCCCTGCTCAAGCAGCAGGGCCGCTGACCCCCACCCACAAAAAGAGAAGTCCAGGAGCCCAGCAACATGCAGGAACTCGGAGTAGTCCACCGCACAATAACCCGCGCCTCAGAAGCGGATGTCGAAGCACTCTCGGCATTCGGTGTGAGCACCATCCACGAAGCCATGGGCCGGCTCGGACTCATGCGCCCCTACATCCGCCCCGTCTACCCCGGAGCGAGCATGTGCGGCACCGCCGTCACTGTACTTCTCCAGCCCGGAGACAACTGGATGCTCCACGTAGCAGCCGAACAAGTCCATCCAGGTGACGTCGTAGTAGCAGCCTGCACTACCGAAAATGAAGACGGCTTCTTCGGAGATCTCCTCGCAACCTCCCTGAAAGCCCGGGGCGCCAAAGGCCTGATCATAGACGGCGGCTGCCGCGACGTCGCCACCCTTCAGGAGATGAACTTTCCCGTCTTCAGCCGTGCCATTAATTCCAAGGGCACAGTCAAGGCCACCCTCGGATCCGTCAACATCCCCGTTGTCTGCGCCAACGCTCTCGTCAACCCCGGCGACGTAGTAATTGCCGACGTTGACGGCGTCGTCGTAGTACCCGCTGCCCGCGCCGGAGAGGTCGCCACCGCCGCCAAGAAACGCGAAGACAACGAAACCGGGAAACGAGATCGATTCGCGTCCGGAGAACTCGGCTTAGACATCTATAACATGCGCGCGCCGCTCGAAGCAGCCGGCCTTCGCTACATCGACTGATCCATGGACCAAAAAACACAACAGACCCCAAGGAACAACAACATCATCGGGATCGACATCGGCGGCACAGGAGTCAAAGGCGGGATAGTCGACCCGAAGTCAGGCAAGCTGCAGGGAGCCATGGCCCGTGTTCCCACCCCTCAGCCGGCTACCCCACAAGCCGTGGCCACCGCCGTAAACCAGCTTGTCCAGGAACTTGAACAACGCGAGGATGCCCCTGGCCTCAGTTCAGCAGTGGGAATTACCTTCCCGGGCATTGTTTCAAAGGACCACGCCCGTTCAGCGGCACACATGGACTCCACCTGGATTGGCTGCAACATCACAGCCCTCTTCGCCGAAGCGCTCAACCGACCCGTGAAGGTCCTCAACGACGCCGACGCCGCCGGACTGGCCGAAGTGCATTACGGCGTGGGACGAAACGTCGATGGGACCGTGTTGATGCTCACCCTTGGAACAGGGATAGGGTCGGCGTTCATTTTCAACGGAACGCTCGTGCCGAACGCCGAGCTGGGGCATCTGGAAATCGACGGGGCCAACGCCGAGTCAAAAGCATCTGCCGTAGCGCGCGAGCGACAGGAACTGCCCTGGGAGGACTACAGCGAGATCCTGCAGCGCTACCTTTCCCACGTTGAATTCCTGTTCTCCCCTGAGCTGATCATCATAGGCGGTGGGATCTCCGAGAAGACTGACGAATACCTCCCCCACATAAAACTGCGCACCCCGATCATGCCCGCCACGCTCAAGAACAAGGCAGGCGTCATCGGCGCAGCGCTTCAGGCATCCATGCAGCCCGGCCCACGCGCAGCTCACACCCTGCCTCCCCAGCGTTGACAGACGCCGAGAATTCACGAGGAATACATGCCAGAAGCACATTCGTCCAAAACCGACAGCTCTGCAGAGCTATCGCCGTTGCGCCCAGGAATCGACGACTGGTCGACTATCAAGAATCAGAACGTAGTAGTCCACACCGACGGCAAAATATCCGACCGAGGATGGGTCGACGACGTCATGCCCGATGGGTCAATTCTCTGGCTCATCAACGACGGCGCATCAGGACGGCGCATGGTCGAAAACCAGTCCGGTACCTTCATCCACTTGATTCAAGGATGACCAGCCATGGACCATTTCAGCTTCGCAGATCAGCTTTGTTTGCATAGAACGTGCCTGGCCCGAACAACTGAACGATCTGTCTAGTGCCTTGCGGACGCTAGGACGACGTATGGGCGCTTATCGGCAGACTGGTCCGCGTCGACGTGCCCAGCCGACGTTCGCGTGCTGCAGTATCCGGAGGCACCACTGGGAGCGGTCATCTGCGTCGGGCCCGCGTCTCGCCTGATTTCGCAGTGCGCTTCGAAGACACGGCCCAGACCCATTTGATGGCACTCGGCCGATGACCGCCGAACTCCCACCTCGAAATGACCCTGCACATGCAGAGCGCTTCCGAATTCGCGTCATGTCGCCATGGCCACCCACATGCATGAGTAGATGACCCAGGAGGCAAGTTCTCCTGGCCGCATGCAGGCGCAATAAAGACGATATAAGTGTGGACAATGTCCACACCCCCTTTGGCCTGACAAAGCGTCCGCCAGCCACGTCTCCTCAATCCCTGAACAAGCCGCAACCAGATTCTCTGAGCCAGGTTCTCAAGATCATGTAGTGCCCAGCCCTCCTACCCATGAAGAGGTGTAGGCCAACCACGACCTACCGAACGAACCAGGAAAGGACAGCATAACCCCAGTTCAGAGCAAGCGGAGGGCCTACCAGCCACGACCCTGAGCCCGCTCCCCCACAATCGCACAGGCGACCCGCGGCGCCAGGCACACCCCGCGGCCAGTGTCAGAGGGACCTGACCACCCGAAATCTACACACGTTAAAGCAAAAACCCCCTCTGACGAGGGGGTATGCCGTGCCCGAGGTGGGACTCGAACGGGATTCCAGGCCCTTGAAAACACAGGGAAGCGGCGAAAACATGCGGAATCCGGGCCAGTCCGATGGGTGTACGGGCCAGTCCGAGGTGGAAAGTGTGAACACTGTCCACACGCCTTTTTGCCCACGCTCCATCGACCCTGCCCAAACGACACTGCCGTCCGTCGGGCAGTCATCCACCGTCGCCGCTACAGATTGGCCGTTCAGTATGAATCGAATCCTTTCACCGCGGCCGAATCGGGGAGGCGGTTCAGCTGAGGCGCCTGGGGCATTGAACGCCGGCACCCAAGAAATCTCTCCCGAAGCTTCGATGGCTATTCGTCTCATCCGCTGCTCGCCGTATGGAATGGTTGTTAATGGGCATATTCGCTTTCTGGGTGTCGCAGGTCATGGCTCCCGGTCAGGGCCGCCTCAGCTTGGGTGTTGGCGGGCGTCGCGTACTCAACACCTGTACGCGGGGTAGCAAGTCCCTTATTAGGGCACAGGAATGACGGGGTCGGCGGCGTCAGGAGCCGGCCAAGTTGATTCGGATCCGGCACATCATCACCACCCATGTCCGTTCCGCGGCTACGGGCGTGCCAGGTAGTCGATCGCAATGTCTTTCAGCGCTTGAAGGCTTAGCTCAGGTCCGTGGCCCGCGAAGATCGAGGCCGCTTCCAGATCCCGTAGCCGTTTCATGGTGTGTCGGTAGTCGTCCCGGTCAGCTCCGGTGATGGTGTCCAGCAGCTGTCCCTTATAAATGGTGTCTCCGGTAAAGAGCCAGTTTCTTTCAGGGTGGTAGATGCAGATGCTTCCCGTAGAGTGGCCTGGGGTGCCGATGACTTCCAGCGGGGTTCCGAGAGTGTCAATGACGTCTCCGTCCCTGAGGAGTCGTTGCGGGATAGCCCGTGAAATCTCGTATCGGCCGGGGTCGTAGTCAGGGTGCGGGACCTTCTGGAGCATGGAGTCCGCTTCTCCGTCTGGAACATCGATTCCGAGTATGCCGTAGAGGGTGCGGGTATCGAGGGAAACCGGTCCCGGGTTGATCAGCGCGTTGGCTTCGGCTTCGTGAACGGCGACGTCATCAAATTCGTACGCTCCGCCCACATGGTCCAGGTGAGTGTGCGTGATGATCAACTGGGGATCCCGTTCAAACATCTGGGGTATCTCCTGCCGCAACGGGACAATACCGAGGCCGGCATCAATGACCACATCCCGGTCTGGCCCCCGTAGCCACCAGATGTTGGACTGCAACATGTCATGAACGTACGGTTCGGTGACTTTTATGAGCCCTGGCCAGACTTCTTCGAGTTTGAACCATGCTTGCGAACGGGCAGCTTCTCTGCTCGGGATACGGCGGCTCAATGGATGTGCCTTAGGAAATCGCGGGTCCGCTCGTGCTGGGGGTTCTTGAAGAACTCTTCGGGAGGAGCCTGCTCGACGAGTACGCCTTGGTCAAAGAGGGCTACTTCCGTCCCGACCCTGCGCGCGAACTGCATTTCGTGGGTCACGACTACCATTGTCATTCCGTCCGCAGCAAGTTTCTCCATGACGGCGAGGACGTCGTTGACCAATTCCGGGTCTAGCGCTGATGTCGGTTCGTCGAAGAGCATTACTGACGGGTTCAGGACCAGAGCCCGGGCGATGGCCACCCTTTGTTGCTGTCCGCCGGAAAGCTCACTGGGGTAATGACGCAGGTGCGAGCCCAAGCCAACACGGTTCAAGATCTCCGCTGCCTGCTCTTTTGCTTGTGCGGCGTGCACCTTTCTGCTCAACCGCTGGGCCAGTGTCACGTTCTGGAGGACGTTGAGGTGGGCAAAGAGATTGAACCGCTGGAAGACCATACCGATCTCAGATCGTTGGTGGGCCAGGGTTCGCTCGCGTGCAGGTCGGTTGCGGGCGTCTACTCCGATGCGGTTGCCTTTGAAGATCACTTCTCCGGCGTCGAGGGGCTCCAGTAATGCCATCAGTCGGAGCATCGTTGACTTCCCGGATCCTGAACGGCCCAGAACAACTTTGACTTCACCGGAAGCAACGGAGAAATCCACTCCTTTGAGGACCTCTTGGTTTCCATACTTTTTGTGGAGGTTCCTGACCTCAAGCACGGTCTTTACGGTTGGACGCACAGGTGCGATGATCTCGGACATATTAGAGTCCTTTCAGCGTCGACGGGACAGGTTTGGACCAAACTTGGGACCTGTCTGGTTTGGAGACCCACCGGTATCGCTTTTCAACTTGGTGCTGCAACGCCATGACAGCACTGACGATGACCAGATAGTAGACCAGTGCCGCGGTGTAGTACTCGGCGTACCGGAACGTAGTTGCAACTTGGACCTGCCCCGTGGTCATCAACTCCTGAAGTGAGATGACTGAGGCCAGGGATGTGTACTTGATCATTCCAATGAATTCGTTGCCCGTGGGAGGCAGCGCGACCTTGATCGCTTGGGGAAGTTCTACCCTGAGGAAGGTCTGCGCCGGGGTAAGTCCCAGTGCCCTGGCTGCGAGCTTTTGTCCGCTATCAACACTGAGCAGCGCGGAACGGAGTATCTCTGCCATGAAGGCACCTTCGACCACCGAAAGCCCGATGAAGCCTGCCAGGAAGGGTGAGTACCAGCTGTCCCGAAGTGCCGGGATGATCTGGGGGGCCGCGTTCCAGACGATGAGAAGCAGCAACAGCGTCGGGACCGAGCGGAAGAACCACACGTAGGCCCACGCCAGGCTCCGCAAGGTCTTCATCTTTGAGATCCCGGCCATGGCAACACCGAGGCCAATCAGCGTCGCGGCTATTTGGGAAACTATCGCCAGCTGAAGGGACAAAGCCGCCCCGGTCAGGAACTCCTTGGATGTCAGGGCCTGAAGGAAAATCCTCTGGTCAAAATCCATTATTTCCCCGCATCAGTGAGCCGGGTGGGGTCCAACCCGTACGTCTTGGCGATCTCGGCAAGCTTGCCTTCGTCGGAAAGCTTCTTGAGTCCGGTTCGGATCTCCTCAGTTAGAGCAGAACCTTCTTGGCGTACACGCCGAAGACAGCGTCGGTTTCGAAGATGCCGGGAACAGCTTGCAGTTTCCCGCCGGTCTTTTCCACGATTTCACCAACCGAGACGTCGGTATCAATGAGGGCATCAGCCTTGCCGTTCGTCACCGCAGCCGTGGTTTGGGTGTTCTGCGGGTAGGACTGCTGGACCAGGTCTGCCAGGCCTTTGCTCTTCAAGGTGTTCGACAAGTCTTTGAGGTTCGCCTCATAGGCTCCGCCGGCAAGAACGGCAATGGTCTTTCCGGCCAAGTCGTCCACGCTCTTGATGTCCGACCCCTGAGGGGCAATGATGACCGAACCTGTCTTCAGATATGGGACAGCATCGGCAACCTGCTGCCGCGCGTCGTTGACGTAGAGGCCGGACCAGACCACATCGCAGCGGCTGGCTTGCAGGGCGGGCATCAAACCGTCAAAGGCAACATCGGAAAACTTCGCCTTCACACCCCGCGACTCGGCCAAAGCGACTGCGGCATCAGCATCAAACCCGATCGGCTGACTGCCAGTGTTGCCATCTTTGTAGAATTCCAAAGGCTTGTACTGCGGCGTCATGCATACGCTGAACTCACCGGCTTTCAGAAGCGCCTTGGGACCACTGGCGGCTGACCCAGGCGCGGAAGCACCGGCGCCTCCGGAACACGCGCTCAACAGTACAGCCGCACCTACAGCAGCTGCGGAGCTGAGAAACATTCTTTTCATGATCTACCCTTTGCCTCGAACAAGTTCGCCATTGTGGCGCTTCTCACATGGTAGGCCCTTCATTTGGACAAAAAATTAGACAGACCGCCCACTTCTGCTGATATGCAAAGTACGATGTGATGATTGATTATCATCACATGTTTTTTCCCTTATTTTTCTGAAAATGAACGACTTGGGATTGACCGAAAAAACTTCTGTAACGAAAACACAGGTGCTGACTCATGGATGAAATCGACGAGCAAATACTGGCCGAGCTCCTGCGGAACGGGCGCATCACACTCACCGAACTCGCCACAACACTGGGCCTCAGCCGGGTGTCCGCCGCGCGACGCTTAAACGCACTCCTGACCGAATCCGGGCTCCGGGTCATAGGGCTGGCACACCCTGCTGTTGTCGGGCTTCCAGTCATGGCCCACGTCTCCATCGATGCCGCCGTTCCAGTCCAGGATCTGGCCGAGCAGATCGCCCAAGATCCTCGCGTGCCGTTCGTCTCCATCACCGCAGGCGTAATGTCCTTGATCGCCGAAATCCGGGCCAAAAACCATGAAGACCTTCAGGCCTGCATCGACGACATCCGCCGCATACCGGGAGTGACGTCCATGCGAACAAGCATCTACACCGAACTGCTGGTCGACATCCTGAGCCCTGCCCACATAAAGAACCCCATCCTCGACAAACTCGACCTCGCCCTCATCGACGTGCTCCGCCAGGATGGACGAGCCAGCTACGCAACCATGGCATCAACGCTTGGCGTATCAACCGGAACCGTACGCACACGCGTCATGCGCATCCTGGACAGCGAAATCGTCAAGATAGGTCTCAGTTGGCGACCCGCTTCGCAGGAACGCGTCACCCGCATGGGCTTGGGAATCAGGATCACGGGCACGGCCCTGGACCTCTCGAAATCCCTTGAAGGAATTCCAGGGTTCACCTTCCTGGCTTCAAGCATCGGTCAACACGACGTCATCGCAACCATCCACGGATCCGACGCAAACTCGGCGCTTATGGCTGTCGATCAAATCAGAGCACTCCCCGAGGTCCTAAACATCGAGTCGTGGATCCATCTCAAAGTCATCAAGGAAGAACACTAGAAGCCAGGCCATCCCAAGCAAGACGACATGAGCTGCACCCACTAGATGCAGCGCAAAAAAGACAGCCTCTTGTCCTCCTGTTGGGACTATGCAGTGTCGTCAGGCAAACGATGATTTTGACGCCGGAGGTGGAGGATTTGTCCTTGGGCTGCTGCGACGGCGGCTTCGAGTTCGGCGATCCTTTTCCGGTTGGTCGAACGTTCATGGGCGAGTTTGGCGATGAGTGTCCTGACGATGCTGCTCGTGTCGGGATATGGCGGTTCGCGCCGTGAAGCGGAGTGCGTTCGTGCGGTGGTGTTGGCATGGTCCACAAGGGCCGCCCTTCCGCTGATCGGCTCGGCGGCGGCCCGGAGCAGGTCAGGGTGGTGGCGCTTTCGGTCATCCAGGCGTGGGCACCTTGCGCGCCACCTCGGCCGCTTGCATCGAGCTTTTCTTTGCTGAATGGCAGCCTATTTCCGGGTCATGGTGACGCTGGCGTTGTGGCGACCATCGGGGCTGTCACCGACGCAAATCTCGGTCATGCTGTTGCTGTCGCGGTTCGTCATGCAGGTTTCGCCACCATATCCTTCGGCTTTGAACTCATCGATGTTCTTACCAAGGCGTGAGGCGATCTCGTCAACCGTTATCTCATGATCAACGGCCCACGCAACTTCCAGCCTGAGGCAGTGGCTGTCGATGGAAACGCAGCCGGGGTCAACCTTCCGCTCAAACCGATGAGTTTCAGTCCAGCCCTCCTCCCGTACGTTGTCAGCTGCAGCCCTCATGGCCGCAGCTTTCTCAGCCTGGCTTCCGCCGCCTCCGTTGATCTCGCTCACCAAGGCGGAGCAACCGGCGAACAGGAGTATTCCGCAGATCGTCAGGGAAAGAGCGATGATGCCGAGAATCCATCCAGCCTTGCTTTTCCTGGGTGGAGGCGGAGCCCACTGCTGGGGCTGGCCGTACTGGGGAAAGCGCTGAGGATTTTGTTCATAGTACTGCTGGTGCGGATAGGAAGGCTGATTTGGGTGCCCCGGTCCCTCACGTCTCTGCGGCTCCATACCGCTACCCCCAATATTCTCTTACCCGGTCTTTTGAAGGACGATGATGCGTTTCTCTCCGAGACGATCATGTCATGTCGAACCTGCCACACCGTGAGTAGGGTCGCCGTAACGACCTGTGGAGACCAGCGGACTCGAACGACCGACCAAGCACACGTTCTCCGGTCCGGGCTGTGGCGCTCTGGACCACTGCACTCACGGAATGGTTGGATATGGTCATGCCTGCGCCTCCCACTGTCGCTATCTGCGGCCCCGCGTCGTGGAACCACCTCATCCTCCTGGACCACCTTCCGGAGCCTGCCCCCCACATGCAATTTGCCCGCCGTTCGTGGGAGACGATAGGTGGGACATCCGCCGGTAAGGCCCTGCATCTCGCAGACCTAGGTGTCACCGTTCGGTTGAGTTCTCTACTCGGAACTGACATTGAAGGCCAGCGGGTCCGCAGCGCCCTCACCGCGGCCGGAGTCGCCGTCGAGGCCTTAACGACCGGGCAGACGGAACGCCACGTCAATTTGATGACCGACGGCGGCCAGCGGGTGTCGCTGTACGTTGCGGTCCCGACCACTCCTCTCCAGCACGAGCTCCGCATCACGGCTGAGGCGGTTGCCGCAGCAGATCTCGCCGTGATTGACCTCAGTGAACTCGGTGCGCTTCTGTTGCAGCGCCTGGACGCCCATCAGACGCCTATTTGGGCAGACCTTCACGACTATGACGGATCGTCCGAATTCCATGAACCATTCGTTCGCGCCGCCACTACAGTTTTCATGAGCAGTGATAGCACGGAGGACCCATGGGAACTTATGCGTTCCTGCCTCGAACGCGGTCCTCGCTTGGCCGTTTGCACCCTCGGAGCAGACGGGGCCATTGCGCTGGAGGCTTCCGGGGCGCGACATGAGGTCAGTGCCCCTCCCGCCGATGTGGTGGACACCAATGGTGCCGGTGACGCCTTCATGGTCGGATTCCTGGCAGCGACGCTCCACGGCGCCACAGTTGATGATGCTCTCAAGGCAGCAGTAGCACAGGCTCGCATTGCGATAGAAAGCGAGCATCTGCACCCGAAACTCTCCGAGGTGCTGACGGCTCCTTAGTACAGCTCGATGTCCAGGGTTTCCTCTTCAACAAAATCCAGAGCGCTCCTCACAGCACCCATGGTCACCACGGAATCACCTAAGGGTGAAACGGCCAGCCGCGGAGGAGTAGCGGTGAATTCAGGCAGGCGCTCAGCAATGGGATCCAGCAGCGCGCCCGCCGATTTGGCTACTGCGCCCCCTATCACCACAAGCTCCGGGTTGTGGATGGTGGCCACAGCCCCGATAACCCTCGCCATGCGATCGGCCAGCCGATCCAGAATCCGCCGTGCCACAGCGTCACCCCGGAGTGCGGCGGCGAAGACGTGTTTTGCTTCGATGGCCTCTGGAGGATATTCACGGAGTAGCGTTTCGTCATTTCCAGTGATGGCCTCGGCAGCCCAGGTGCGTGCCATGAGAGCTATCCCAAAGGTGTCCCCCACCCCCTCAACCTGCTTGAGGAACGCCAGCTCGCCGGCGCCTCCGCCGCAACCATGCAGAAGCCGGCCGTCGTCGATCACTCCGGAACCAAAGCGCTCACTGGCGAGGATAACCACGACGTCGTCCACCCCCACTGCTGAACCGCGCCAACGCTCGCCCAGGGCCGCCAAGTTTCCGTCGTTGGCCAGCAACACCGTCCACCCATGAAGATCCTTCAGAGCCGATTTCAAGCCAACGTCCAGAAGAGCCCAGAAGGGTTGAGTCGTCAGTACATTGCCGTTACGGCCCACCGGGGCCGCAATTCCGGCGCTGACTGCGAGAACCGCGTCGGAGGTGACGCCAGCCTTGCGAAGGGCATCACATGCCGTACTGTCAATGGCCGATACACGCTCGCGGGGACTGATATCAGAACCCGGAATACGGTCATCAGCCGTGATCTGAACTCCACGAAACTGCTGACTCGCCCTGCCCACAATTTCACCACGAAGGTTGGACGCCACGGCCGTCACCTTGGAGACCCCCACATCCAGGCCAATGACGTACCCGGCGTCCTGGTTTAGAACGAACCGTCGGGCAGGACGTCCTTTGAGGTACTCACCAAACTCGCGTTGGTTTTCAAGCTCCAGAATCCAGCCCCGGTCCATGATCTCTTCACATACAGAAATGGCAGTTGCACGGGCTAGCCCCGTGCCCTCCATAACGTCCGAGATTGTCACGATGGTGGAAGCCCTCATAAAGTCCAAGACCGATCTAAGGCTTGCCCGCCGAAGCATCTGCGGCGTCGGCGAGGATGAAGGGGCGCTCATCGGGTCTTGACCTCTCTGTAGCTCAGGTCACATAATACTTCAGGCACTAAATTTTGAATCCAAATTAACTTCGGAGACACAATGAATGCAGCCCCGGACCATTCAGAATCCCCCGCCCCCAGCAACTCCGCCCTGGATCGATGGAACACCCTCTGGGAGCCCGCCGCGCGCCGGTACCAGCCGATCCTCGATCATCCGACGCCGGCCTCCGCTTCCACAGCCACCCCGTCACCAGAGGCGACCGCCCAGCTTTAGCGCCGAGAGCCTCTCGTCCCGCCCCTTCGGAACTACCAGGCAACCATCTTTGTGCGCTTGGCTTTTTGAGGCCACAGTCGCGCCCGCTTCCATCTGCAAGCGCTTCCAGTTTATGCTCTTTTGCTCTTGTTTAATGTCTAGACTCCGCCTACCTTGATGGGTAGCCGTCATCGTGACGCGGCCGCCGATCAGTAGGGCGGCGTCAGTCGCTGCCTAGGACTCCCGGCCTGCAGCGGCTCCATCATCGAGGAGACTCACCTCCATGCCAGCACACGACGAGGACGTCGCAGTCCACTTTCCTCACAAAAGGAAACGCTTGCAATTCTTAGCCACGTTGGTCCTTCTTACCGTCTTCGGCACACTGTTTACCTCCACGCTTTCAGCTCCCCTGGCCCAAGCCGCGGCTCCCGGACCCAAAGACGCCACCGCGGTGATGTTCTCCTGGACATGGAACGCAATAGCCCGCGAATGCACAGAGAACCTCGGGCCAGCCGGATACGGATTCGTACAGACATCTCCCCCGCAAGAACACGTACAAGGCCCGGAATGGTGGACCCACTACCAGCCGGTCAGCTACAAGGTGGAGTCACGGCTGGGCACGCGTACGGAGTTCAAGCACATGGTGGACACCTGCCACACCGCGGGTGTGAAAGTGATCGCCGATGCCGTGATTAACCACATGTCCGGAAAGAGCACCGGGGGAACGGGTTGGGCAGGAACCACATTCCAGCACTACGACTATCCCGGAAACTACCAAGGGCAGGACTTTCACTCGTGCCGAAGGGACATCGCCAACTACCAAAACCGATGGGAAGTCCAGGAGTGCAATCTGGTCAACCTCTCCGACCTCAACACGTCCTCCCCCTACGTTCAGGGAAGAATTGCCGAATACCTCAACGATCTGGTGACCTTGGGAGTTGACGGGTTCCGGATTGACGCCGTCAAACATATTGCGGCCAGCGACATGCAAGGAATTCTCTCCAGGGTCAATGACCGTGCCAGGCTCTACGTAGTCCAGGAAGTTATCCGGGCCAACGAACCGGTACAGCCGGAGGAATACACCAGCAACGGTGATATCCACGAGTTTGCCTTCGCCCGCAAACTCAAAGAGGCCTTCAACGGCGGGAACATCAACTGGCTGATCACAGGTAATGGCATCGGCTCCACCTGGGCCGGTTTCCTTCCTCAACAGAACGCCGCAGTCTTCGTCGACAACCATGACACAGAACGAAACGGCGAAACGCTCACCTACAAGGACGGGGCAAACTACGATCTCGCCCAGATCTTCACAATGGCGTGGAACTACGGATCCCCCTCGATCCATTCAGGTTATTCCTTCTCCAACAATGAGACAGGACCGGCTGTTGCCTCGAACGGGGAAGTCATAGATCCCGTGTGCGGCCGGAATGGCTGGACTTGCAAGCATGCGCAAACCAACATCGAAAACATGGTGGGCTTCCGCAATACGACATATGGCGCCCCGATCGTCAACAAGTGGGACAACGGCTCGAACGCCATCGCCTTTGGTCGTGGCGATAAGGGCTATGTGGCGATCAACCGCGGCAATGCCATCACCAGGACTTTCCAGAGCTCCCTTCCCGCCGGCCGCTACTGCAACGTGGTGGCGGGACTGCCCACCGCTACCGGCTGCTCAGCGGGTGACGCGGTAACCGTGGACGCATCCGGGACTTTCCAGGCCACTGTCGACCAAAATGCCGCCCTCGCGTTGCACATCAACGCAAAAGCAGGCGGGCAAACAGAGCCGGGGGCAATCAACCTCAAGGTGTACTACTCCACCGCCAAGGGCTGGAGCGACTACAAAATGCACTACCGGGTGGGCGCCGGCGCCTGGACAACCGCACCGGGCGTCACCATGACCGCCGCCTGCCCTGGGTGGCTCTCGTACACCATCCCCGCCGGCTCAGCCGGTGCAACGGCTGCGTTCAACAACGGAAACGGCGTATGGGACAACAACAACACCAGCAATTACGCCTTGAGCGGTGGGATCGCAACCGTGAACGGCAATGTGGTTAGTCATACCGATCCTTGCAGCGGTTCATCTACCCCTGGACCGACAGACACCACAGTGCTGTTCTACTCAACCAACAAGAATTGGTCCGCCTATTACGCCCACTATCGGGTGGGGACCGGTGCATGGACCACGGCCCCGGGCATAACCATGACTGCCTCATGCCCTGGTTGGGTAACCACCTCCATCCCCCTCAACGGAGCTTCCGGAATTACCGCTGCATTCAATAACGCGGCGGGCACCTGGGACAACAACGGAGCAAACAACTACGCTGCTGGACCCGGTTATCACCAAGTGAAGGACGGAACAGTCAGACAAGGAAACCCTTGCGCCTGACACACAAAGACCTCACGTACCCGGGCCTTCCGGTCACGTGAGCCGGGAAGGAGGCGGCGCCGGATCCCGGCGTCGCCTCCGTTTGCAGCCTCATCGTCGAAGCCGCGGTGAGCAGGTCTCCAAAGGACCCACAGAAGTACCTGGCAAGCGAAACCGTTTCTTGCGCAGTCTGCATGGCTCGCAGTCCGAGAGTCGCCACGACCTCCAGGGCCGTCTCCCTCCGGCCGGTAGAACCGTGGTCTGGCCGGGGAGTCAGCCATCCGCCACGTCCAGAACTGTATGTCTGACTCCCTCTGGCCGATAACGGCGTATATGTCGGGACTGAAAGCAGTCCCCGGCCCGTCCGGCACAACCATCCCGCCAAGCGATGGCACATGCCGAAGACCAAGTCCGCTCACGTCATGACGCCCCACCCTCGCCGACCCATGAATAGCCAGAAGCAACAAAGCTCTTTGTCATTCTGATATCCCGATCATCGCCGGATGGGGCCTCCGCGCAACCAGGGCACTGACATGCCAGTGCCGATCTGGAAAATTCGCTCGACGCTCCTACGCTATTTCTCCCCTTCCGATCTTTCCGGACCTGCCCCGATCATCCGAATTGCACCCCAGCCACTTACCAGCGAATTGGTCCCTAACAGAACGACCCACAAGACCAACGACCGCAGGACAAAAGACAAGGGCAAAGGAACAGGACAATGAATGCGCTCACCATCAAAGACCCTGCAGACCTGCTCAGCTTCATCGGGCACACCCTCGGCTTCTGGCCCAACGAGAGCCTGGTCTGCATCACCCTGGACAAAGGCAAGGTCGGCGCCACCCTCCGCATCGACCTCCCCCGCCAACCCGGAACAGAACTCCCCTACGCCCGAACCGTCAGCAGCTACCTCACCAGCGACACCAGCGCGACGAGCATCGTCTTCGCCCTCTACACCTCAACCCACTGTGAACCCGGTCAGCCCAAGCCGCACGCGGCGACCATCGCCGCGCTCACCGGGGTCCTCGCCGAGAACGGCATCACCATCCGCGATGGGATCTTCGTCAGCGACGACACGTACTCGCCCTACGACAGCGACCCTGGCCAAGACATCAGCCTGCCCATCAGCACCACCGAATTCAGCCGCGTCAACGCCGAATTCATCTACCGCGGCAGCACCATAGAACCCACCAACCAAATCGCCCTCCCAACGCCGACCCAAGAAGCAGGCCACGCCATCGCCGTCGAAAACCGCATGAACACCATTCGAGCCCAGGCACCCCATCAAGCCGCGCTACAAGCCAGCCAGCTCTGGACAGGCATGCTGGAGTCAAACGACTTCCCGGCCGACGAAGACTGCACCACACTCATCGCGTACTTCCAGTTCCCCCACATCCGCGACCGGCTCATGGCCGACATCCCCGGCATCAACGAACCACCCCAACACATCCTCTTCGCCCAAACCCAGACCGCGCCCAAATGGTCACGCGTCGAATGGGCACAACAACTCCTCCTCCACGCCTACACCAGAACCAGCCCACAACACGCAGCACCAATCCTCACCACCATCGGCTACATCAACTGGTGGGAAGGCAGAGGATCCAAAGCACACCAATACCTCCAACTAGCCCTCGACACCGACCCCGGCTACCGCTTCGCCCGACTCACCGACCAAATGCTCGGAGCCGGAATCATCGCCGGCTGGAACACCAACAAAAACACCGCCTACAAAACCCGACTCGACATGGCATAAAGAGGTGGCAGCGATAAGGCGGCCAAAACCAGCGACGGCTCCGTGGCAACTCAGCGCAGGACACTAATGCTGAGGCTGGCCCCTACACAGTCATGTTGTGGCGTCCACGCCACCCCCCGCTAGAGCCGCATCCACAAAACCACTCCAATGAATGAAATACATAGAACGAGGTTTGAGGCCCTTCACACATGCTGTAAGCGTGCCTTCGCAGACAGCAGGCTCTGCGCTCATATACCTGGGAGAAGATACGTGACCGAACAACTCGCCCCGCAAGACCTTCAGCTTGAAAAGGAAGGGGAAGACAAGGGTTTCACCCTGCCGAAGTGCTTTCCTCCGTCGCACGGAGTTACTGGCCCGGACGGGCGGATAAGTTACCGGGCGGAGACTTTCGCGGTTGTGGAAGGGTACCGGAACTTACTGTTGGATGTTGTGGTGCCTGCGACCTCAGCGGATGGCCCTGTCCCCGTGGTGGTTTGGATTCACGGTGGCGCTTTCGTCATGGGAGCATCCGAGGAAGTGTGGTCGCCCTGGTTTGTGCCTATGCGGGAGAAAGTCCTTGCTGCTGGTTTTGCCTTCGCGGCACTCAGCTATCGCTTCAGTGCAGAAGCAGCGTTTCCCGCGCAGTTGATGGATGCCCGAGCCGCTATCAGATACCTGCGCCATTTCGCCGCCGATCTGGGCATAGACGGCCGCCGCCTGGCGCTTTGGGGAGGATCCGCCGGAGCGCAATTGGCTCTGTTGGCAGCCCTGGACGGGGTCAACCCGGTGTTCACCGAACAGATCGGCGTTGAGGGCGAAGACGCCCCTGTTGCAGCCGTTGTCGACTTTTTCGGTCCCAGCGATGTCCTTAGTATGCAAGCGGATGACCTCACTGATGGCGTCAATGACCATGAGGGACCGGATGCATTCATGTCCCGGCTGATCAGGGGGCCGATTCGTGAACACGAAGAACGCGCCCGCGCCGCAAGCCCTATCAGTTACGTCAGCCCCGGGGCACCTCCTGTCCTGGCAGTGCATGGGACAGCCGACACTGCAGTCGGGCCCGCCCAGAGCCGTCGCCTCGTAGCCGCTTTGCGGGAGGTCGGCGCTGTCGCTGATCTGATCGAAGTCCCGGGAGCGGACCACGGGTTCATCGGCATCGACATGGACCCCATCTTGGAGACGTGCATCGAGTTCCTGTCCAAGCACCTCACAGGAGAAACACTTCAGGGCTGACACTTCATCATCACCAGCCACCATATTCAGTTGAGGGCACCGCTGCTGGGCGTTGGGAGCGGCGGTGCCCTCGCCGTAAATTTTGTGTCTTGAACCGAGCACATTGCTTTTGGACTAAGGCTGCCTGATCAGCTCCATGAAGCCTTGGAGGTGCTCGGCCATGTCTACCGACTCATCGTAGAGCCAGCTCAACTGAATTCCCTCCACAAGCGCGGTGATCTGCCGGGCTACGACGTCAGGCGAGATGCCCTCCCGCAGGCGGCCGGCCGCGAGTTCACGGTCCAGTTCAGACCTCACCGAGTCGACAAAGTCCTGGCTGCGGCGGAACAGGAAGTCATGGGCCGGGTGGTCGGAACTGATGGCCTCCGCCCGCAGCGTCGCGTCAAGATGGATCACCCCCCGAATTCCCGCATTGTGCCGCATAACGGCAGGCACGGTTTCAAGGAGACCTTTGTCGCTGATCAGCGCCGTCCTCCATGGCCCTTCCCGCTCTTCGCGGAGGACAAGCACGGCCTCCAGGAGTGCTTCTTTGCTCCCAAAGTGGTGAAGAAGCGCAGTGTGGCTGGTGCCCACCGCCTCCGCTATCTGGCGGATCGACAGGCCCAGGTAGCCCTTTTCAGCGAATACCTGGAAGGCTGCTTCCACCAATTCAGCACGCTTCTTGGCCCCGTTGGCATAGGGGGCGCGCTTACCTGTGCGGGCAGGCCCGCGGGTTTCCTGATCCATGGGTGGACCTCCTCTGAGAAGAGGCTACCAAGTTTCTTTTCCACTTTGGAAAAGAAATCTTTGGGAAAGTATTCCAATGTGGTCTAAGTTTGGTTAACGTTGCTAGAAAGGTCCGGCGGTAGCCGCTCGGAGCCTGCATCACCGGTCACAGGGAGCCAACGGTGGCTCTGGTCCAAAGGAGGATTTTCATGGGTGACCCCACAACCCAGGCACAGGTCATGGAACCTGCCGGGAACGCAGCACTTCACTCAACAGCCACTGCAACACCGACGTCGGGCGCTGCGGCGCAGCAGCCACTCGCGCAGCAGCCGATGTCGCCCCGGAAAACCATGGCATTGGTCCTCACCGCTGCTTTGGGCATGTACATCATGAGCCTGACGCTGGGAACGGCACTCTCGCTCCGTCTGGCAGTCGTCGATCCGGCGAGCAAAGAGACGAGCTATGGCATGGCCGTTTCCATCAGTTCTTTGCTTCTGATCGTCACCATCCCGCTCACCGGCGCACTATCCGATCGCACCGCGGGCCGGTTCGGCCGGCGTCGTCCGTGGATCATCGGCGGGTTGGTCCCCGCTCTGCTCGCCGCGGCTGTCATCGGGACAGTGCCGTCCACACCCGTGATCATCGCCGCGTATGTCATCGCCCTGGTCTCGGCGCAAGCCGCCTTCAACGCCTACGCCGTGATTCCCATCGAGGCCCTTCCAGACAACAAGCGGGCACGGGTCATGGGCGCCATGGGCATGGCCGGCGCGCTGGCCATGTCAGCGGGGTCCTACATTGCCGCTTGGCTGGTAGATGCCCCGCTGCTCATGATGTGTGTACCCGTTCTGCTGGCGATCGTCTGCAGCTTGCCGCTGCTGGTCCTCTACAAGGACCCCGCCAAGACCCGCGCTGAACTGCCGGCCTTGGACCTCAAGGGATTGGCGAAGTCCTTCCTTGTTGATCCGAGGAAGCGTCCGAACTTCGCATGGGCTTGGGTTTCACGGTTCCTGGCCGGCATTGCCATGACGGCACTGTTTGCCTACTTCATCTTCTTCCTGATGGATGGACTCCACATGCCGATCGCCGAAGCCGGGAAGAGCGCGGGCTTGCTCAACCTGATATCTGCTCCGGTGAGCATACTTTTCTTCACGGTCTCGGGCTGGCTTTCGGACAAGATCGGACGCCGCAAGCCGTTTGTCATTGCCGCGGCTCTCCTCATGGCAACGGCTCTGGTGCTCGGTGCCACGGCAACGTCCTTCGAACAATTCGTTGTGGCATGGATTGTGTTCTCCATGGGCCAGGCGATGTACCTCACCGTCGACCTCGCCCTGTGCGCAGCTGTCCTCCCGGACGCCCGCGACACCGGCAAGGACATGGCCGTCTTCAGCCTCGCCCTCAGCATCCCCAACATCATCGTTCCGGCAGCCGCACCGGCCATCCTCGCCATCGGCAGCGGCCACAACTACGGGCTCCTCTGGTTCGCCGCCGCTGCACTGTGTGCCTTGGGCAGCATCACCGTCACGTTCATCAAGGGCGTCCGCTAAACAGCGGCTGCCGTCACACAAGCTTCGATAAGGAAAACCATGACAAAGCCCCAATCTTTCCCCGGCGATTTCCTCTGGGGAGTCGCCACAGCTGCCCACCAGGTTGAAGGGAACAACGTCAACAGCGATACCTGGTTCCTGGAGCAGTTGCCCGGTACGATCTTCGCCGAACCTTCCGGTGACGCGATCGACCACTACCACCGCTACCGCGAGGACATCGCCCTCATTGCCGGTCTCGGTTTCACCACTTACCGCTTCTCCCTGGAGTGGGCGCGGATCGAGCCTGAGGAAGGTCAGTTCTCGACGGCGGCACTCAACCACTACCGTCGCGTCCTGGAGGCGTGCCACGAGCACGGCCTGACGCCAGTGGTGACGTTCCATCACTTCACCTCACCGTTGTGGCTTTTGGCCGCCGGAGGTTGGGAAGATGCAGCCACGCCGGAACGGTTCGGTCGCTACTGCGATCGCGTCACTGAGCACCTTGGCGACCTGATCGGGGTTGCCTGCACCCTGAACGAGCCCAACCTTCCGTGGCTGCTGAAGGAGATCGGCATTGGTGGCGGTCCCGCAGAAAGCCGCGGTCAGGTGCCGGTCTGGGCCGCCGCAGCCGAACGCCTCAACATCGAGGCTGCGAAGGTGGCTCCTTTCCAATTCACCGTCTCTGAAGCAGCCTTCGACGTGAAACTTGCAGCGCACCATGCCGGCCGCGACGCCATCAAGACCCGGCGCCCCGAGCTGATGGTGGGCTGGACTCTGGCCAACACGGACATCCACGCCGCACCAGGCGGAGAAACCAACGCAGACCGCATCCGCCGCGAGGTCAACGAACGGTTCCTCGAAGCCTCCCGGGGAGATGACTTCGTGGGAATCCAGACCTACGGACGCACGGTGTTCGGAGCTGATGGGCTGGTTCACGCCGAGGACGGCGTCCCCACCAACCAGATGGGCGAGGAAATCTACCCGGAGGGCTTGGAGGCGACCATCCGCGAGGCAGCCCGCATTGCCCGGATCCCCGTCATCGTCACTGAAAACGGCCTGGCAACCGAAGACGACACCCAACGCCTGAACTACCTCCGCACAGCAGTCGCCGGTGTCGCATCCTGCCTGGCGGACGGAATCGACGTCCGCGGCTACATCGCATGGACTGCCTTCGACAACTTCGAGTGGGTATTTGGCTACGTTCCCAAGTTCGGCCTGATCGCGGTGGACCGAACCACCCAGGAGCGTTCTCCCAAGCCAAGCGCCCATTGGCTGGGTGGTGTGGCGCAGAGCAATGGTGCCGCCCTGGACCTCGCAATCCAACCGGCATAGGCCTGCCTGATCCTGCCCGTACTGCAACCGAACCCGCAAGAACTTTGGAGATCACCCTGATGACTACCTGGCACGCCCGCATGATCACTGCGGACAAAGAATATGACGGCGCACCCCTGCTGCGGGGCCAATTCACGCTCGACGAAGGCCATGGCGACGTCGTGTCTGCCACCCTGTTCCTGTCCGCGCTGGGCGTGGTGGAGGCATGGGTCAACGGCCGGCGCGCCTCCGAAGACCTGCTCACTCCGGGGTGGTCCAGCTACGAATGGAGGGTCCGGTACAGCGAACTGGACGTCACCGGGCTGATCGACACGACGACGGTCATTGGACTTGCGCTCGGCAACGGCTGGTACCGCGGGCGGCTGGCGTGGTCGGGCGGTTCGAAGTACTACGGTGAGGAACTTGGCGCTTTTGCCGAACTCCGGATTCGGTTCGCGGACGGCCACGAGCAAGTTGTCGGTACGGACTCGTCCTGGATTGCCGGGCCGTCGGCCACCACCGCCAACGATCTCTACGACGGGCAGTCAATCGATGCCCGGCGTTTCGATGACGAATGGCTCGCTCCCGGGTTCAGCTCCGCCGAATGGTCGGCGGTCCGCGAACTCGACGACGACCTCAGCCGCCTCGAGCCGTACATCGGGCCTCCCGTCCGCCGCCAGTTGGAGTTGCAGCCGGTGAAGGTGTGGACTTCGCCAGCTGGCAAGGTTTTGGTGGACTTCGGCCAGAACCTGGTGGGCTGGGTGCGGGCGTCAGTAACCGGTACTGCCGGCAATGTGGTGACCGTCCGCCACGCGGAGGTACTGGAGCATGACGAGTTGGGCACCCGGCCCCTGCGCTCGGCAGAAGCGACAGACCGGTTCACGCTCTCAGGCGCGGCAGACAGCTTCGAGCCGACACTGACGTTCCATGGCTTCCGTTACGTGGAAGTTGAAGGCTGGCCCGGAGGCGCCGAAGCCCTTCAGGACCAAGGCGGCCTGACCGCCGTCGTGATCAGTTCGGACATGAAGCGGATCGGCACCTTCCAGACGTCCGATCCACTCTTGAACCGCCTGCACGAGAACGCGGTGTGGGGCATGCGCGGCAATTTCGTGGACGTTCCCACCGACTGCCCGCAGCGTGACGAACGTCTGGGCTGGACCGGTGACCTTTCGGCATTCGCACCGAGTGCGGCCTTCCTGTTCGACAGCCGTGACGTTCTGAGGGACTGGCTGCGCGACCTTGCTTTGGAGCAGAGCCATGATGAGGATCTGGTGCCGTTCGTGGTTCCGAACGTGCTCAAGTACATTGAGCAGCCGGCGGAGTTCGGCGCACCGGACTCGGCCGCGGTGTGGAGCGATGCTGCCGTGTGGGTACCCTGGGCACTGTGGGAGGCCTACGGTGATCGACGGGTCCTTGAGGAGCAATTCGAGTCCATGACCGGCCACGCCCGGCGGCTCCGCAGCAAGCTCTCGCCCAACGGCTTGTGGGACACCGGCTTCCAGTTTGGCGACTGGCTCGACCCCGATGCTTCCCCGGACCAGCCATGGGCGGCCAAGGCCGACAAGCATGTGGTGGCAACACTGTGTGCTTTCCGCTCGGCTTCCTTGGTGGCTGCTGCCGCCGAGGTGCTCGGGGATCACGCTGCATCCGCGGAATTTGGCGACATGGCGCAGGGACTGCGGTCGGCGTTCAAGGCTCACTACGTTGGCGACAACGGCGTCATCACCAGCGATTGCACCACCGTCTACGCCCTGGCCATCGTCTTCGGGATTCTTGGTGAGGGCGACCGTGACTTCGCTGGCAATCGGCTGGCCGAGCTGGTGGAAAAGTCGGGCTTCCGCATTTCCACCGGCTTTGCGGGGACACCATTCGTAACCGACGCACTGACAGACACGGGCCACCTCGATGCGGCATACCGGCTCCTGCTCCAGACCGAAAACCCCTCGTGGCTCTACCCGGTCACCATGGGCGCCACCACCATCTGGGAACGCTGGGACTCCATGCTTCCCGATGGCAGCATCAACGCCGGCGAAATGACCAGCTTCAACCACTACGCCCTTGGCGCGGTGGTCGACTGGATGCACCGGACCATTGGCGGATTGTCGGCGCTGGAGCCAGGCTACGGCCGGATCCTTGTTGCACCGCAGCCAGGCGGCGGACTCCAGTGGGCAGAAACCAAGCTGGAGACACCTCTGGGGATTGCTTCGGTTCGATGGGAGATCGTTGACGGTCGGCTTGAGGTTGCTGCCACGGTCCCGGATGGCAGCGAGGCCGTACTGCGGCTACCAGGAATGGACGACGAGATTGTTGGGCCGGGCCAGCACGTCCGGAGTGGCAGCGCCGCCGAGCTGTCCTTCCAATGATTGAAAACGCGGCCCTGCGCCGCGGGTGCAATGAGCAAAGCTAAGAAGAGGCACACAGCCCCATGAAGGAAAGAAGGATCAAATGTCCCTCAGCGTCGAGGAAATCACCAAGACACTCCCCCTGGCCAACACGCTCCCAGGTGACGCCGTTCCCTATTACATGGCTTCCGGCGAAGGTGCCCGCTACGAGATCAACGGCCAACTGATCACTGTCATCGCCCGCGCGGCGGACACGGGCGGCATCTTCAGCGCAGCCTACATTTCGGGCGGCATGGGAGCCGAGTCTCCGTTCGTCAGCCACGCAGTCGAACACAAGACCCTCTACGTGTTCGACGGCATCCTGCATGTCTGGTTGCCCGGTGAAAGCCGCATCCTGACGCCCGGTGATTCCGTGGTTATTCCGCCGGGGACTCCCCACGCTTACCGTATGGCCAGCCACTACACCCGGTTCCTCAACTGGATGACTCCCGGTGGCGCCGAGGCCTACTACCAGCGTGTCGGTACTCCCATCGACTCGCACGTCCCTCCAGCCCGTGCCGGCCACAAGCCTTCGCCCCAGGAACAGGCAGAGATCGGTGCTGAATTCGGCATCACGTTCCCGGACGTCGAACGTGTCCAGCCGGGACTGCAACAGAACGCGGGCCTGCCGTCCACGCTGAGCCCCTATTTCCTCAGTGCGGGTGAAGGAGAGCGTCTGGTCAGCTATCAGACCATGTTCTCCTATCTGTCACGGCCGCAGAATACCGGGGATAGCTACTTCGCGGTCCACACCAAGGGCGCAAAATCCCCGTACATTCCGCTGCATTTCCACTCCGAGCACACCGAGAACTTCCTGTGCACGGAGGGCCGCATGTGGCTCTACGCCAATGGGCGCGAGATGCTCCTGACCAAGGGCGATTTTGTCCACGCCCCGGCCGGCACCGTTCACTCCTTCGCGTTCGATGCACATAACACTCAGATGGTGGGCTTCCTGACCCCGTCAGTTTTCAATGGTTTCTTCGAGTACTTCAACAAGCCCACTGAGGACTACATCTACACGGAAGGTGGCGAGCCTTACATGGACATGGAAGGTTTTGGCCGGGCGCAGGCGGAGCTGGATCTGACCGTCGTCGGTCCGCCGCCGCAGCGGCGTGTTGCGTTGGATATCTAGGCTGAACCTCAAAGGGTCCGGACTCCCAGGGAGTCCGGACCCTTTGTAGTTGGTTGGGTTTACCTGCAACACATGCTCG